>CAIVPV010000131.1 GCA_903907915.1 uncultured Cytophagaceae bacterium | reverse complement strand
GTTTTTTCTGCTCCAAAATTGATAGGGAGCATTATAGGCTAAAAAGGTATATTCTCCAGTCACTTTTATTCCTTTTTCTTGAATTAGCTGCAGTAATTGATCGCGCTTTTCCTTAATTTTTTCATCATCTGCATAACCTCCAAAGCTAATAGCAGCCACATATTGTGGGCTAGATTTCACAATATGGACACCGGAATCATTGGGCTTGGGCAAATCAGATTCTTGGTATTTTTCAGGCATCACAAAACTCATGGTAGATCCTTTATCAGTCATTTCCATTCGAACGGGTGCCGTCATGGCAATGCTCTGTTTCTGTTCATTACCGCCAAAAATATAGCCGGCTAATTTCCTGAACCCACTACTGGCCACTGACTTATAATCCGTTCCTTGGCTATAAATTTTGGCAAATGTAGAAGAAGGATAAAACCGAATTTCAAATTGAGATTCCGACAGAACTAGCCTGAATTTTTGGTTTTCAACATGGAGATTGCTGCTTACCACTTTATAGGATTGTAACATCAAGTATAAAATTCCAATACCTGCAATGATATAAAATACTTTCATGACAAATTAGTTTAGCAATTATTTCATCTAAACTAGTGAGAATATTCATAAGTTCAGAAAATCAGCAAATAATTTCATTTTTACCCGCAATTCGCTTACTTTAATTGTTAATTAAAAGCCATCACTCACCTATGAAAACTCTATTTATTGCCGCGCTTTGTAGTTTAGCATTCCTATCAGATGCCAAGCCAAAAAAAGAAAAATGGATCCAATTGTTTAATGGCAAAAACCTGAAAAACTGGACGGTTAAAATCCACCACCAGGAAGTGGGCGATAATTTTGGAAATACTTTTCGAGCCGAAGACGGGATGATCAAAGTGCGCTATGACCAATATGATCATTTCAATGAGCGCTACGGGCATTTGTATTTCGATAAACCCTTTTCTAATTACATCCTTCGATTACAATATCGTTTTACCGGACTTTGGCGAAATGATGCGCCTATTTATACCGAAAGAAATTCCGGTGTCATGTTTCATTCGCAAGATCCCCGCACCATGCCTAAAGAACAAGATTGGCCCATCTCTGTGGAAATGCAATTCTTAGGCGTTTTAGCAGATGGCAAACCCAGACCCACCGGAAACATGTGTTCACCAGGAACTGACGTGGTTTACCAAGGCAGAATCGATCCCCGCCATTGCATCAACTCCAGCTCGGAAACGTATGAAAATGAACGATGGATTACAGCTGAATTAATTGTCCGCGGCGACTCCCTTGTTACCCACAAAATCAACGGCAAAACAGTATTAGAATACTCTCAACCGCAAATAGGTGGTGGCGTGGCGAATCGCTACAACCCAGCTCTTAAGTTAGATGGCAAATTATTGAAAAGTGGATTCATTGCGCTTCAAAGCGAGGGTCAAGAAATTGATTTTAGAAATATTGAGCTTTTGGATTTGTCAAAAGAATAAAAAAAGCCACCTCGAGAACGAAGTGGCTTTTTTTATAAAACTATTTATTTTGCAGGAGCAGAAAGTAAATCCACTGCACCTTTAATATCTTGGTATGAAGCAGAAAACACTAATTTGTGAGCTGAATTAAATTGAAATACAGCAAAATAATTATTGAACATATGTGCGCCATTTTTACCGTCGGCCGTCCATTTTGCAAAAACACGAACGTTTCCATCTGGCTTATAAGTAACAGAGTCCACGGTAGGTAAGAATTCAAGATCACTGTAATTTACTTTTGCTTGTAAACTACGTAACATTTGAAGACTTTTTAGATTATCCGCTTTATTGATTGTATCTGCATTAACGGATGGAGGTACAAATTTGGCAGAATCAGCCACGAATCCATCATATTGACTAAAATCAGCATTTGAATATCCGTCAAATAACGTTTGAACAATTTTACTGTTTTCTTTGAACGTAGCTAGATTAGCATCATCCGCATTGGTTTCTGCAGGTTTTGAGCAAGAAAACAAGGTTGCCGAAGCGATCAAAAGGAGAAAGATTTTTTTCATAATTTAATGAGTTTAGATATAAAAATTCCGTTTTTTAGCGTGGGTTCTGGACTCCACGTTTTTATAAAGCACTATTTAATAATACTCTTCAATTTCATTCTAATTAATTATTTAATGCTCTACTCAATGCGCTATATCTAGCTTCCCAAATGCGCTTACTCAGGTTAGCAGTGGGGACAAATAATTCCGACGCGTGAAAAGCTCCTGGATAAACATGGAACTCAGTTGTAACGCCTGATTTGATAAGTCTTGAGGCAAATTCTATATCTTCATCTCTAAATAAATCTGCCTCGCCTACATCCATAAAGGTAGGAGGAAGACCCTTTAAGTCCATGGCTTTAGCAGGTGCCGCATAGCCATCTGCCTTTTTGCCTCCTAAATACCATTTCCAAGCCTCCATATTAGTTTTTCTATCCCAGATACCTACATTGGTCACTTCCTGACTAGAAACCGTGATATTACGATCGTCAATCATCGGATATAAGGCCATTTGGAAACAAATTTTGGGGAAATTCTTATCGCGAGCCATCAAACTGGTGGCCAAGGCTAATCCACCTCCGGCACTACCGCCATAAACGGCAATGTGTTCCGGATCAATTTTAAGCATTTTGGCATTTTTAGCCGTCCAAACTATTCCAGCATAACAATCTTCCACAGGTGCTGGATAAGGATTTTCTGGTGCTAATCGATATTCCACGGATACGACTACTGCATTGAATTTAAGTGCAAATAAGATAGAATTTGGCTGATCCATTTCTATGCTTCCTGTATTCATACCACCTCCATGTATGCTATATATTCCAGGATTCAAGTCTTTTGCTGATTTGGGTGTAAAAACTCTAATCAGAATGTCTGGCGCATTATTTAAACCCGGGACCTTATAATCAGTAATAATTACATCAGGATGACCTTGTACATTACTATAGAAAATTTGCTTAATAATCGCTCGACGCTGAGTGATTTCAGGAACAGCTTGAAAACCACCTGGCAGCATTTTTGATAAAGCATCTAAACCAAGTTTCGATTCGGGATCGATTCTATTATTGATGGATTGGGCGAAAGAGCCTACTGAAACGAAGAGTAAAAAGATAATGGATGATAAAGCTTTCATTGTTATGTTATTTATTCTCTCTATTTTTCTTCGCAGTCGCCAAAATATAGCCCTTGATGTTCGAAATATCTTCATTACTTAATCGTCCTCCGAACTTCGGCATACCCTTTGGTAAGAAAATACCATCTCCCACTATTTGATGGAAAGCCCCCATGATATCCGGGTGTGAATAGGTTAAATTAGGGATGGTTCCTCCAGGATTACCTGCATTTAAGTTATGGCATGGCCCACAATATTTCCCAAATAAACCCGCACCTTTCGCGACCTGCTCGTCTGAAATTTCGACAGGTAAGGTTAAATATTCCTTCTTTGGCTCCTTTTCATACACTGGCATCGCTACATTTTTGCCTATTGCGAACGTATATACCGTCCCTGGATTGATCTGTTCCGTACTTCTACTAGATAATCCCATTACTCCTCCCCAACCTACAGCGATGGTGACATATTGCACTCCATCCACTAAATACGTAATAGGAGGCGCCACGATACCTGTACCTAAGTTTTTGGTCCAAAGTACTTGACCTGTTCGTGCATCTAATGCGTTAAAATCACCCTCTGCTGTACCTTGGAAAACTAAATCAGAGGTAGTAAGTACGCCAGAATTCCAACCCGTTTTCTCCGCTTTATGCCATACCTCTTTGTTCAGAACTGGATCCCAAGCAATTAATTTACCAAGAGACTTAGCCGCGAAAGAATCCTTGTTAGTAGGGTTCGCCGGATTACTTTTTGTTCCTACACTCCAATAATCTTTATCGTACACAAAATCTTTTTGGTTACCAAAATTCCATGATTGTTCTCTAGCGGGAATGTAAACTAATCTAGTTTTAGGATTAAAGGCCATTGCCTGCCAATTGTGACCACCTATAACACTTGGATAAATTTGCTCATTGCTATTAATATAGCGTGCATTTGGATTCTCTACCGGACGGCCCGTTTTCATATCCACTTTAGAAGCCCAGTTCACATAGACATAGGGTTCAGCGGATAATAATTCCCCCGTATCTCGATCTAAGACATAGAAGAATCCGTTTTTTGGTGCTTGCATCAACACATTCCGTTGTTTTCCTTTGATTTCTAATTGGGTCAAAATGATTTGTTGAACCGCTGTAAAATCCCATGAATCACCCGGAGTGGTTTGATAATGCCATTTCAATTTTCCTGTTTCAGCGTGAATGGCTAAAATAGAAGAAAGGTATAAGTTATCTCCCCCACCTGGGCTTCTGATTTCTCTATTCCAAGGAGATCCATTTCCAGTACCCACATAGATTAGTTTTAGTTTAGGGTCATAGGCAAAGGCATCCCATGCCGTTCCGCCTCCTCCGTATTTCCACCACTCACCATTCCAAGTCTTAGCTGCCTCTTTCATCTCCGGGTGTTCAAATCCATTCGCTGGATTTCCCGGAACGGTGAAGAATCGCCAAATTTTCTTCCCGGTCATCGCATCATAAGCCGTCACATAACCTCTCACACCATATTCAGCCCCACTATTCCCAATAATTACCTTTCCGTCCATGACGCGTGGTGCTCCAGTAATCGTATACGAGCGATCATGTGAAACAGATAATACTTCCCATTTCTTCTTTCCTGTAGCCGCATTGATGGACACCAAACGTCCATCTAATGTGCCTACAAATATATTTCCTTTATACATCGCTAGACCGCGATTTACCACGTCACAACACGCCTTCTCACCAAAGCCTTTCGGCACCTGTGGGTCATAGGTCCATAATATCTTACCCTTACGCGTATCAATCGCATAAACAACACTCCAAGGTCCGCTTAGAAACATAATACCGTCCACGACTAAAGGCGTGCCCTCAATACCACGTTTAGTTCCTAAATTTAAGCTCCAAGCTAAGCCTAATTGCCCTACATTCTCTTTCGTGATTTGACCCAAAGGACTAAAACGTTCCTCGCCATAATTTCTTCCGTAAGTAAGCCAATCGCCAGAATTGTCCTCAATGTTCGCAATTTGTTGATCCTGAACTGCACCCACCACTTTCGCAATGTGCAATGGAGATCCTGGAATAGATTTTGTGATAAAGGCGATGCTTCCTATAACAAGGACAGCTGCAGCAAATAATAGAACAAGTTTTTTCATAATTTAAGGTTAATAGATGTTATGGTATCTTTTATATACCAATAATACTAAATTAATTTTGACAATAAAAAATGTAGATTAAAAAAATCATTCAATTTTCACTTGTGGGAACTACTTCTGCATATTATACAAGAGCGTTTGAATTTTAAATTCGTTGCCCGTTTTCACGAGTAAAAAAACATCCACCCCTTTGTGTGAGAATTTTCCATTGAGATAAAATTCGTAGGGAACCCAAGCGGTAGCAATTTCGTGATCAATTAGAATAGGTCCCCAGGAAAGTACGCGTTCATCCATATCGCCTTGTTTTCTGGACAAAACACTTTGGACAAATTTCGAAATGGGCACTTCTCGTACGATAGTACCTTCCGGTCTAATCTGACTCACATTCAAAAGCGCATTAGTTGTAAAACAGGACTTTAGGGCCACTGTGTCCACTGCCTTCATCGCAGAAAAAGTTTTTAAAATGACTGCTTTGATTTGATCTTCGTCCGATGATTTTTGTTGCCCAATCGCCAGCAAAGGGCATAATAATAGGAGTAAAAGTAAATTTCTCATTGATTAAATAGTTTGTCTAAATAGTTGGCTAACGCGTGATCCTTCTCCGTCACCTGATTTTCAGCATCGTGCGTACAAAGCGTTACCGTTATTCGATTATAAGTATTCGTCCAAGTAGGGTGGTGATCCGATTGAGAAATAAAGGGAGCGGCACTTTGCATGAATTGCATAGCCTCTTCGAAGGAGGTAAATTCGAAGGTTTTGATAAGGGTATTATTTTCTTCTTTCCAAGTGGACATTTTATTCAAATTTTAAACAGACAAGCTCTTTGCCTTTACGATTGAAAACATAGTCAATTTTTTAGAACGCTATTTTTTTAGTTGGATCAATTCTCAGCCAAAGCAAACCGCCACAAATAACAACAACGCCAATGATAC
>CAIVPV010000130.1 GCA_903907915.1 uncultured Cytophagaceae bacterium | reverse complement strand
TTCTATACTGAATTTGACTGATAGTGTGAAAGGTTAGCCGGTCCATGACCGTTCCCTCAATATTTCTATACCCGATCATATTTTGGTAAGTCCTACTAAGTGTCAGTGTTGAATTAGAACTCGCAACCCCGACAGTCCCGCTTCCAACGCTAAGAAATTGCGGGTTTTCTTCCAGAAACTGACCCATAGAGATCAATCCACTAGGGAGAAATAGCTCGTCATCCGCACACAGAATCGCATACTTAGTCGAGATACTAGTTGCAGCTAATCTGCTTCTTTTGGCGTAATCAGTTTGTGAAACAATATATTTGACATTGGTTTCAGTTAAGTTTAGGTTTAACGGAATTGTAGTATTGTGAATAATCACAATTTTGAATTTGGTTTGTCTCCAAAATTGGATTGCACGCGTCAACTGAAGCTCGCGACCTCGAGATAAGATAACAATGGTAATATCCCCTGGAGAGAACTTTGCATTTACTGTTGAATTCTTGAGGTTTTGACCGCTCACAAGCATTATAATAGGGTCTAGAACTGGAAATCAGACCTGGAGACTTCATGATTAGTAATAGCACTTTTTTGATTACGGGTGGCACCGGATCCTTTGGAAACACTCTAGTTAATCATCTGTTGAAGACCGACGTATCTGAAATTCGAATTCTAAGTCGTGATGAATCCAAACAGCACGAAATGAGACTGACTATCAACGACGATCGAGTTCGTTACTTTTTGGGAGACGTAAGAAATATTGACTCGGTTACTCGGGCTGTGGAAGGGGTCGATTTCGTTTTTCACGCTGCGGCGTTGAAACACGTACCTGCCGGTGAATTGTTCCCTTGGGAGTTTACGCAAACAAATATTCTGGGAAGCCATAATCTGCTTTCGGCTATAGAAAATGCAGGGGTGAAGAAGTCAGTTTTCCTAAGCACCGACAAGGCTGTTTACCCTGTAAACGCAATGGGCATGTCGAAAGCTCTGATGGAGAAGTTGGTGCGCTCTCAGTACTATTCAGGCTCATCGGTCAACTTGATCACACGTTACGGGAATGTAATTGGGTCGCGGGGGTCTGTCATCCCTCAATTTATCTCTTCTATTAGGAAATCGGGAAAAGTTCAAGTGACTAACTTGGAAATGACAAGGTTTATGATGTCGCTTGAGGAATCTGTGTCTTTAGTTTTATTCGCTTTGGAAAATGGCAATCCGGGTGATCTTTTTGTTCAAAAAGCACCTGCTGCAACAGTCCAAAACATTGTAGGTGCTCTTGGGATTCTAATGGAAATTGAGTCGATTGAGATTGAAATTATCGGTGTAAGGCCAGGCGAGAAAATCCATGAAACTCTGCTGACATCGGAAGAGAAATTTCGATGTATCGAGCATCAAGACTATTTCCAAGTCCCTAGTATAGATAGTCGTGATACCTCAACTTACAACATGCAATTATTGAATGGGGTTGAGTACTCCTCAAATACAACAGAGCAATTGACTCAAGAGTCGCTCGCGGAATTACTCGCTCGAATTCCATTGATCAGTGAACTTCTTATGCAATCGTGATTCCTACCCCTAGAACTCGAGTTTTGCTCCTTGGTGGTACTGGAATGGTCGGTTCACAGGTTGCAAGAATTCTTGGTGAATCTTCTTTGCTAGACGTTGCATCTATTGGTAGGGATGTACTCGACTTATCGGGCCCTATTCAGTGCCGACGGGAATTTCAGAAACTCGTCGAAGACTTTAAGCCCGATTATGTAATCAATTGTGCTGCTGATCTCGGTCGAATTAGAACAATCTCGAATCTGTGTCATCAACTACAGGTCAATGGCTTATTTCCTCGTTTCGCTGCTAAATTGGCAGAGCGCTCCGATTTTTTCTTAATCCATCTTTCCTCAGACGCAGTCTTTTTCGGCAAAAAGGGAAACTATCTTGAAACGAGTTTCCGCATTCCCCGCACAATATACTCAATATCAAAAATTCTCGGAGAGACGAAATCTGATTCGTCATTAGTAATTCGCTGTTCGGTGGTAGGAGAGAGCCCCTCAAAATCCAACAGGATTTCAATTTTCTCTTGGTTTAAACAACTTCTGAATGACGCTAAAATAAACGGGTACGTAAATCAACGCTGGAATGGAGTAACTTCAACGGCTCTTGCTAAACTCTTTCTTGGAATCACAGAAGCCGGGTACCGCATTGGTGGGGTTCACCATTTCATACCAGCAGACTCTTTGTCCAAGTACGAATTGCTGGAACTATTCAGAGAAATCACATACCGGAGTGATGTTGAAATCGTAGCAAGTAGAGGTGCTCATTCCATTAACCGAATACTGTTAACCAATAATCCAGCACTAAATGCTCACTTCTGGACATTGGCCGGACATGAGCAAGTCCCCCAGATTAGAAGGCTCATCAAAAGCGATTTTTGATTCAACTTAAATTAGCAAGTATTCGATGATGCAATCAACATGACTTGAAATTGAAATGACTGGCAGGAGCCGTTCTACCTCAGATCTTATATCGTCTCCGGAAATCAAACTTAGGTCACTCACTACTTCCTCTAGTGCACCGGTATTTTGCCAGTCAAAAGTCTTGATGAGAATTGAATACTCTAATTCAGGCCAGGATAGGAAGCCTTCTGGAGAAATCACGCTCGGCACCCCAACAGCTAAAAGTTCAAGTACGTTCATCCCAATTGATTGAGGGTAGAGAATCCCATCCCCATAATTTGTCGGGTAAAGATGCACGGAGCCATGAGGGAAAACTAGATTTGAAACACCACTTTCATAAATAACATGGTTGTTTTCATCTGTATCAACACTTTCATCGAAGAGTTCACGGTTCTGACTTTTTGTTGTTAAAATTAAAGAATGCAGATTAGGGTTCGAGTTTTCTCTGCAAAACTTTCTAAACTCTCCAAAGCCTTTCCAGGCAGTCATTCTTGACATGAAAATTACATGCCGGACGTTTGTCCCACATATTTTGTCTTTTACCACCTCGGAATTTAGAACGCGTGGCAGATATACTCCCATTCGGTCAAAAAATATTGATTTTTGAAATATGTATCTCCAGAATTTAGACCTTTTAAGATAACTCTCCCAACTTTTTTGAAATTGCAAAGAAGAAACAAATATTCTGGAAGCTAGTAGGCTCAGCATAATTCTCTTTTGGCGTTGCAAGGGATCTGATAATTCCATCAGCTGGTGGATGTAAAGCGCCAGCTTTATTCGTCTAAAACTAAGGATGCCTGCAACTCTACAGATGAGGACACCCGTAAAATCATGACTAACTACATTAATTTTTCCGCGAATTAATCGGAATTCGGAAACAAGAATTAGTACCTGCTTCCATTTACCACCTTTGATGTAGTGGATAGAAATCTCGTTAGATGGTTGGAAGTGACTATCTACATTTAAAATGTCATCGTTTGCGAGCCGGGGGGTCAACGATATAATTTGTGGTTTGAAGCCGCGTCTAGTCAATTCATAATATTCATCAATTAGAATTCTTTGCGCTCCACCGATTCGTGTATTCCCGGTGATGAGAAATATCTCTAAAGGTTTTACTTGCACTTTTACGCCAATCACCTCAGTAGGGATTCTAAATACGATCCGTACTCCGTGTTTGGATATTTCTGAGCTTGGGCCCAAACTTCGCTGTCCGATATCCAGTGATTTCTCCATGCGATTTCTTCTGGACAAGCGAATCGAAGCCCTTGTCTTGTTTGTAGTATTTCCACGAGTTCACTTGCCGCGTACAAGGATTGAACTGAACCGGCATCCATCCATCCGATCCCTCGGCGAAACATACTAACTTCAAGTTGTCCTGCCTTCAGATAGCAATTGAGAAGGTCAGAAATTTCAAATTCGCCACGCGGAGATTTAACAAGAGACTCAGCTATTTCTATTGCATTGTTATCAGTGAAATATAGGCCTGGGATAG
>CAIVPV010000129.1 GCA_903907915.1 uncultured Cytophagaceae bacterium | reverse complement strand
CTGACGAAAAGCACCGCCTTCCCGCAGATTTCAAACGTGGAAACGAATTTCTTCCCCCGCGACTTCTACGATGTGAAGGTGCAGACCACGATGCCTTTATATAACAAAGACATCAGCTATAACAAGCAAATCCAGGAACAATCTCTTAGCCTACAACGTGAGGATGTGTCCTTATACAAGCGCGAATTAGTGAAGCAAATAAAGACGGCTTACTATAACTATTTGCTCAGCTTGGGTTTAGTGAAAGTCTACGAAAACAGCCTTAATCTCGCACTAGAGGGCAAAAAGGTGAATGAAAAATTGCTAGCAAATGGAAAAGGTTTGCCTGCCTATTTACTTCGATCGGACAGCGAGATTGCTACGATTCAGGCTCAAATCGCGGATGCTGTAAAGCAAAATCAGGCGGCTCAATATTATTTCAATTTCTTATTGAACCGTGAATTGCGTGCTGAAATCCGCATCGATTTTGAAGTCGAGAAAGCGGTGGCTGGGGTCTACTCTGTCGCGCCCGGTGTTCGGGAGGAATTATCCTTGCTTTCTAAATCGATTAACATCCAAGAGACCGTTTTGAAAATGAACGAGTCCTTCTACCTGCCTAAATTAAATGGTTTCGTGAATTTAGGATCGCAGTCTACTTTGAATAACATCAGCTCAAAAAGTGGCTACTATTTTCTAGGGCTTCAAATGGACATTCCCATTTTCTCCGGAAAGCGTAATCTCTATAAGGTGAAACAAAGTCAATTAGATATTGCCTCGGCGAAAAACACCTTGGATCTAAGCACGAAGCAATTCAATATGGCCACCGAGATCGCACAGAAAAACGTGCAATCTTCGCTTATCAGTTTTCAGGCCTCCACAAAATCCTACGAGGCAGCCTCCGCTTATTTACGCTTAATCGAAAAGGGCTATAAAGAAGGCGTGAGCACCTATTTAGAAACGGTGGACGCCAGAAATCAATGGATGAACGCCCAAATCAACTACCAATTAAAACAATTCAACGTATTAATCGCCGCCGCAGCTTACGAGCGCGAAGCCGCTAGCTACCCTTTATAATGAAAAAGATCTGCCTACTCATTTCCCTCATCACGGTATTTTCCGCTTGTTCTTCGAAGAAAAAAGAAGCCGTAGCGGTGACCAGCGACGTGATCCCCGTTTCGGTGATTTCCTTGCAACAAGAATCCATCACCCGCCCCATTCAGGCTTCTGGCGTCTTCACGACCGAAGATGAGACCTATTTAGGTTTCAAAATCGGCGGCGTGATTCAACACGTGTTTGTCAAAGAAGGCGACGCCGTGAAAGCGGGTCAGCTATTAGCGAGTCTAAATCTCACCGAAATCAAGGCACAGGTTCAGCAAGCACAAATCATGCTCGATAAAGCGCAACGCGATCACGCGAGAGCAAAGAATTTATACCGTGACAGCGTGGCGACTTTGGAGCAATTTCAAAACGCTAAAACTGGCCTAGAGATTGCACAGCAAGCCTATAATGCCGGTGCGTTTAACCAAAGCTATGCCGAAATCAGAGCCGTAAAATCCGGTTTTGTATTAAAGAAATTAGCGAACGATGGACAGGTCGTGGGACCCGGAACTCCGGTCGTTTTAATGAACGGAGCGAACAAAGGAAATTGGGTGTTAAAGGTAGGTTTAAGCGACCGCGACTGGGCGGCAACGCAGGCGGGGGATCCGGCGGAAATTATGCTAGACGCGGCACCCGGAGAAAAATATAGCGGTTCTGTCTTAGCGAAATCCGAGGGAGTGGATCCGGTGACGGGGACGCTGTGGGTGAGTTTGCGCATCAGTGGTGCGCCGACAGCGCAGCTGGCGGCGGGGCTTTTTGGGAAAGCGAAGATTAGTCCGCGGAAGCAGATAAAATCTTGGGTGATTCCATACGATGCGATATTAGATGGAAACGCGACAGAAGGATATGTGTTCATCACGAAAGACGGAAAAACGGCGGAGAAAGTGAAGATTCAGATCTCGAGTATTGACCACGGGAAGGTATTTGTTTCTGCTGGTTTGGAAAACGCAACATCACTCATCACGAGCGGAAATGCCTATTTAGACGCAGGTTCAGCCATTAAAATCGTCCGCTAATCATGAAAATAGCTAATTACGCGGTAAAAAATTACCAGTTTACGTTGACCATGTTCCTGATGGTCGTGGTCGTGGGTGTTGTCACGATTATGACGATGCCTCGGGCAGAGGATCCGGACATGAATGCCCCGCAATTTCCTATCATTGCGGTTTATCCAGGAACGAGTCCAGAAGATATGGAGGAATTAGTGGTGAAACCCGTGGAGAAAAGACTCTACGAACTGGAGAATGTACGCAAGATCAACACGACGATCAGTGATGGTTTAGCCGTGTTCGCGGTGTATTATAAATATGGTGTAGTGGTCGACGAGAAATACTCCGAAATCGTCCGCGAATTGAATAGCATTAAGGGGGATTTGCCTAAAGAGGTAATCCGGCTCGAGGCGCAAAAAGCGACGCCTTCCGGCACGAACGTGTTGCAGATGGCGCTGATATCGAATAATGCGTCTTTGGACGTATTAAAATCTACCGCCGAACGACTTCAGGAAGATTTAGAGAAGGTGACGACTTTAAAGAAAGTGACCATTTCTGGTTTGCCAGATGCCCAAGTGAAGATCGATTTAAACATCGAAAAGATGGCGCAAATGCAGGTTTCACCAGACCGTGTTTTGCAAGCGATCCAAAGTGAAATCGCCAACATTCCTGGCGGAAGTATTGTGGAGAACTCGAAATCCTATAATATCCTGACTTCGGGGAATTACCAGAACATCGATGAGATTAAAAATACGATTGTGTTCTCCTACCAGGGGAAAAATGTGTTTCTAAAGGACATTGCACAAGTCTATTTTGACTATGCCCCCGAAAATCACATCACCCGTCTAAACCAAAACCGCTGTCTGTTCATCTCTGCCGCCCAAAAATCCGGCGAGAACATCGCAAAAACCCAGGAAGCCTACCAGCCTGTCATCGCGGCATTTAAAAAGACGCTACCTAAGAACATAGATTTAGTCGTCAATTTCGACCAAGCGGAAAACGTAAATACCCGCTTGAGTGGCTTAATGAAGGACTTTATTATCGCGATTTTATTAGTGGCGCTAACCTTATTGCCTTTGGGATTACGCGCGGCATCCATCGTGATGATTTCGATTCCGCTATCCTTAGCGATCGGAATTATCTTGTTAAACATCATGGGCTATAGCCTGAACCAGCTGAGTATTGTGGGTTTAGTAGTGGCGCTAGGACTATTAGTGGATGACAGCATCGTGGTGGTGGAAAATATTGAACGCTGGATGCGCGAGGGCCACAGTCGTCTAGATGCAACGCTAAAAGCGACGAATCAAATCGGGATGGCCGTTTTAGGTTGCACAGTGACCTTGATTATCGCCTTTTTACCTTTGGTCTTTTTGCCGGAAGCATCAGGAGAATTTATTCGCAGTCTACCGATGGCGGTGAT
>CAIVPV010000128.1 GCA_903907915.1 uncultured Cytophagaceae bacterium | reverse complement strand
TAAAAGTGTATTGCTCTACCAACTGAGCTACGGAATCATTCAAGCCGAGGCTTGTATATGTAAAATGGTTCACTCTGGAACCGAAAGGAAGTTCAACCACGGGTTGACCTTCGTTTGCAAAAGAGTAACTTTTTCCCCTTATTGCGGTGCAAAACTAGCACCCTTTTTTAAATAATGCAAGCCCTTTCTCTAAATAAAATTATATTTCTACTAGTTTATTCTTTTGGTTTTGGCCAAACAGCTTATAGCCAAATAGATAGAAATCAACTCGCATTAGCTGATTCCTTGTTTAAAGCGAACCGACTTTTGAGCGCGGAGAAAATTTACTTGTCTCATTTAAAGACCAAACCCAGAGAATCAGAAAATATCAAACTAAAACTGGCCTATATCGCGAAAGCGAAAAACGATTGGTTAAAGGAATTATACTATTTATCCAGTATTCAAGCCACGAATGCTAGACCCGAAATCTCGAAGCGCTTAGAGGAAATAGGAGAGAAGCAGGGCCTGAATGGCTTTGAAATGAGTATTTGGGATCAAATCTACTGGCTCTACTTTAAATTCTTCCCCTGGATTCTAGGATTCCTTTTACTAATCGCACTTTATGGTGTGGGGATTTTGACCTATTCCGTCTTTCAAAAAAAGACCATTCGCGGCAGCCAATTCAGTTATTTAATCATCTATATCGCCTTGATTTGGCTCTTTGCTAACTTCCCCGGATTTTTAAATTATGGGATTATCACGAAAGAAAAGTCCTACATGCGCGACTTCCCATCCTCCGCGGCACCAGTGGAACGTCTGTTAAAGAAGGGAAATAGAATTAATTATTGGTTTACCCGCGATATTTGGGTGTATAGCCTGATTGAAAACCAGCAAGGTTATGTGAAAGAAGACGACTTCCTTCCGATAAACTAAGGGCTTATTAACTAGAGGTGCAGGATTTGGAAACTTAAGTCCAAAATAATTTCGCGATCTGTCTCCGCATTACCAATTACCCCTTTCACTTTTAAATCAGCATTTTTTACAGCCTCAATAATACGCACGACCTTCGCCAACGGGTAATTTCTCGCCGCTGTCGTATAATCTCGTACGAAATAAGGATTTACCCCAATCAGCTTTGCAATCTCCCCATCAGAGACATTCCCTACATCGTGAACTTGCAATACTTTGGAAAAGAAATTAAATAAGAGCACCAGCATAGGTGCCACTGGATTTTGCTTCGCATTCTCGGCAAAATGAAAGGCTATTTTCTGCGCTTTTTCGGTATTTCGCTGGATGATCGCTTTTTGGAACTCAAAATAGTTGTATTCCCGACTAATTCCGATGTATTTCTCTACCTCCGTCGAACCCACTTCGGAGCCAGCCGTCACATTTACAATTAATTTATCAGCCTCATGCGCCATGCGAGATAAATCTGCCCCCACATAAGAAACCATCAATTCGACCGTTGCGGGTTGAATTTTGACCCCTCTTTGGCCCAAATAATCCACTAACCAAGCACCCAATTTATCCTCTGATACTTTCTTCGACGTCACAATCACGCCATGCTTCACCAGAGCAGAAAAAACCTTTGATTTATCTGAAAGCAATGATTTCACAGTCAACACTAGCAGGGTAGAAGGCGTCGGATTAGCACAATAATCTTCCCAAACCTTTAAATCATCATCCTTCGTCTTCGCATTCTCCTTCGCTTTCGCCATCGCCTCGATGAACGCCGCCTCCTTCACAATCACGACCTGACGCTCCGCCATCATCGGATACCGACGCGCAGTAGCAATAATAGAACCTAAACTATGGTCCTTGCCAAAAAGTATAAATTGATTAAAACTTTGCTGATCCTCCGGCAACACCTCTTTTTCAAAAGCGTCCACCAGCTGATCGATCAAATAGGGCTCATCGCCATGCAACAAATAAATAGGAGCCAGCTTTTTCTGCTTAATATCCTTTAAAACCTCTGAAGCACTTTGTTGCATGTGATAATTTATTTAAACAAAAATAGGTAAAACCAAAGGGATGGAAAAATATCTCAAGTATTTCCCGTAGGTTTGCAGGCAAAAAAACAGCTATGCATCCACAAATACAACTAAATAACGTCGTATACATTTCCTACCAACTTGCTTTCCCAGACGAAGACGGGCAACCAGATGTTGTAGAAATCGTAGACGAAAAAGAACCAATGGTCTTTATTCACGGCCTTAGCGGCCTGCCAGAGGCTTTTGAACAAAATCTTTTAGGCCTTTCTATCGGAGACAGCTTCGATTTTAGCATCTCCGCTGAAGATGCTTACGGAAATGTGGATCCCAATGCCATCATTGAATTACCTAAATCGATTTTTCAAGCAGAGGATCAAACCGCTGACGACATCCTTCAAATCGGTAACTTCATTCCTATGACAGATGATCAAGGAAACCGCATGCAGGGTTTAGTCGTTTCCATCGAAGGCGAAACAGTCACGATGGACTTTAATCACCCTTTGGCAGAGAAAACACTGATGTTCCAAGGCAAAATATTAAACATCAGAGAAGCGACTCCAGACGAACTTGCCCACGGCCACGTGCATGG
>CAIVPV010000127.1 GCA_903907915.1 uncultured Cytophagaceae bacterium | reverse complement strand
TTCGTTCCCTTGTATTTCTTGCACCGCTACCAAACAGAAGCAACCACCAAAATCATCGGTGGATCCGAGTATAATTACGCGGTGAGAGGTGGCAAGGAATTAGTCTTAGAACCCGCTTCGGTTGCGTTACAAGTGCAAGCTTTAAAAGCGGTGACTCAGACGTTGGATGCGCGCACACTGGCCATCCCTAAAGAGAAATTAGCGCTATTCCCTCCTCGTGCATTCAATAATGACCGTACCCGTGAATCTTTCAAGGGGAAGACGGGTATCACCTTTGATCCTTTCGGAGCGGTAGAATCCGCTGCCGATTTTACTTTGGACTTCTTATTACACCCAGATCGTCTTTCGCGATTAGCCGGAAATAAAGCGGTGAATTCGAAGCAATTAGGCGTTTCAGAGACGTTGAGCACTTTGTTAAATGCGACCCTTTACACGGCACACACGGATCCCTATTTGCAATCCACTCAAGAGACTATCAATTTCAAAGTAGTTTCATCATTATTGAACGTGTTAAATGCCCCGTCGATTTCTCCTTTAGCCGCCGCGGAAGTCAATGAGTCTGTGAAAGGAATTAGATACATGTACAGCAAAAAACCGGGTGCTTTTGCGAGCTACCTCGTGCAAACGATTGATCAATTCAAAGCGAATCCAGCCGATTGGAAACCAATGCAAACGCCAGTGATTCCAGATGGAGCGCCTATAGGGATGGATTGTTATGAGTAAGGTTTATTATATATGAAAAAAGGGAAATAGAGAATGACAAAAGTGTGCGTAATCGGTGCCGGTCCATCTGGAATCACCGCATTGAAAAATTTATTAGATCAAGGCCTAGAGGCTGTTTGTTATGAATTCAATACCCAAGTAGGTGGCAATTGGGTCTATAATGAGAAAACAGGACACTCTAGCGTCTTTGAAACTACGCACATTATTAGTTCTAAAACCTTATCACAATACGAAGACTTTACGTTCGATGACTTCGAAAAAGGGATGCCTGATTATCCATCGCATGATCAATTAAGACGCTATTTTCAGGGCTATGCTGCGCATTTTAATCTTAATAAGAATATCGAATTCGGTACCTTAGTGAAGTCTTGTGAATTAAATGAAGCTAAAAATTGGGTCATTATAACGGAGAAAGACGGCGTTGAAAAAACCGAAATTTTCACCCACCTAGTCGTTTGCAACGGCCACCATTGGTTGCCTAGAATGCCCCAGTATCCAGGAGAATTCATTGGAAATTTTATGCACTCGCATGACTTCAAAAAAGCAGAACCATTTCGCGATCAACGTATTTTAGTGATAGGTGGTGGAAATTCAGCTTGTGACGTGGCAGTGGAGACAAGTCGCGTCAGTAAAAAAACGAGCATTAGTTGGAGAAGAGGGTACCGGATTGTGCCTAAGTTTTTGTTTGGAAAACCGAGCGATGTGGTGGCTTCAGGCTTGGCTTGGCTTCCTACTCGATTGAAATTTTTCTTGTCTGAGTTATCCGTTAAAATATTTTCTGGATCTAATGAAATCTATGGTCTTCAAGAACCCAAACATGCTATTACGGCAACTCATCCGACTATCAATGAAGAGTTATTGTATAAAGTTAGGCATGGAAAAGTATTCCCGAAAGGCGATATCGATCATTTTGAAGGAAAAAATGTCCACTTTAAAGATGGCTCAGTGGAGGAATTTGATACCATCATCGCTTGCACGGGCTATATCTTAGAACATCCATTTTTCCGCAAGGACTTCCTGAATTACAGTGAAGGAGATGTGCCATTGTATTTGAAAATGCTACATGAGAAATACGATAATCTGTATTTCGTAGGCATGTTCCAGCCACTGGGATGTATTTGGCCGGGTGCAGAATTACAGAGTAAAATTGCGGCGAGGGCGATTAAAGGACTTTGGCAAAGACCAGAAAATATAGCTGAATTATGCCAAAGAGAAGTCACCCATCCCCATTTGAATCAGATCAAAACACCGCGTCATACCATCACGGTGGATTTCCATTTATTTGTTAAACAACTTAAGAAACACCTACCTAAAAACTACGTCAGTAAATCAGCTATCTGATGAAAGAAACGATCGTTTTTGTTCATGGTATGTGTCACGGCGCTTGGTGCTGGGAGGAATATTTCATCCCTTATTTTAAAAAACTTGGCTATGATTGCATCGCAGTCAATCTACCAGGACACGAAACACCAGGTAGCACTCAGCGCATTTCGTATTCTTTAAACGAGTATGTTCAGGCGCTGCATCAGGCCGTGGCAAAATTAGATCAGCCACCCATCATCATCGGGCATTCCATGGGTGGCATGATTCTGCAACGCTTTCTACAAAAAGGCTCTTGCAAAAAAGCGATATTAATGTCGTCAGTACCTCCAGCTGGAGTTTTGCGCGCGAGCTTGCGAGCGCTCTTTCATTACCCAGGTTTGATTCCCCATTTACTACAATTGAATTTACTGGGCGGATTCAAAAAATATCCACAATTAATGTTCAATGAAACGTCTCGTTTTGCATCATTTATGTGTGCGGAATCTTTTATAGCTTATTTGGCCTTATTTCTCCCTATATTTCACCCTATTTCAAAGCCCTTATTAGTTTTAGGCGGTTCGAAAGACGGATTGATCAGTGTAAATGAATTTCAGCAAACTGCGAAACACTACCAGGCAAAACTTGAAATCATCGAAGGCGGTTCACACGATTTAATGCTGGATGAAGACTACACGAAAACTGCCGATGTGATACACCAATGGATAAACAAACAATGAAAAAAAGCCCCAAAATCGTTCTATTGATTTTATTGACATTCTTTGTCATATCATTCATATCAAATATAATCGGGCCCATCATTCCAGATTTGATTACCAGTTTTCACCTAAATCTGACCCTTGTTTCCTTACTACCTTTTGCCTTCTTCATTGCCTATGGCATCATGTCAATCCCAGCTGGCTTTTTATTAGAGGTTTATAAAGAGAAAAAAGTGATGATGTTCGCTTTTGCGCTAGCGAGTTTGGGTTCCTTATTGATTGTTGTTTCCCCGCATTATTTGACCGCCATCCTTTCCTTGTTTTTTATTGGGAGCGGAATGGCCATGCTTCAGGTGGTCATCAACCCCTTGCTTCGTACCTCGGGCGGGGAAGAGAATTATGCGAATTATTCGGTTTTAGCTCAGTTGATTTTTGGATTTGCCTCTTTCCTGAGTCCCCTAGTTTATCAGATTTTTATTGCCAAAAAGTCCTTCTTCGACGGACTCGTTCCAAGCGAATATCCCTGGATTTCACTCTATCTTTTATTTATCCTGATCAGTTTATTGATGGTGGCAATCAGCTTTTTCTCCACTTTCCCAGATGTTGAATTAGATGAAAATGAAAAACCGGGTCCGCTAGCGGTTCATTGGATTTTATTCAAGAACAAATACGTGATTTTATACTTTATAGCTATGTTCTGCTATGTAGGTACTGAGCAAGGAATTGCGACGTGGCTATCCCAATTTTTATCGACCTACCACCAGGTGGATCCACAGACAGATGGGGCTGATTCCATTGCCTATTTTTGGGGTTTAATGACGGCTGGGGGAATTGTAGGATTAGGACTTTTGAAGTTTCTCGATAGTCGACTTGTGCTATCCGTCTTTACTTTGCTAGCCACGATTTGCTTAGGATTAGGGCTATGGGGGGATGTAGGTACGGCATTAGTGGCCTTTCCATTAGTCGGATTTTTTGCCTCGGTTATCTACCCTATTATCTTTTCTTTGGCCTTAAATTCGGTCAAAGAACACCACGGATCCTTCTCGGGAATACTTGTGACGGGAATAGTCGGTGGAGCCATTTTCCCGTTCATCATCGGTGGAATCGGCGATTTAGTAGGACTTAAAATAGGAATGAGCGTCTTATTTATCAGTTTAGCGTTTATCTTCAGTATGGGTTTTTGGGCCCAACCAATCATAAACAATAAACGGGTAAAACTATTCCAAAAATAAATCACTATATGACTAGAGCACTAGATCACCCCATCCCTTGCGATACGCTCTCTTGACAAATTGATTCGCCGGCTCATAATTAGTCACACGCATCGATGCCCCATCCCATTGCAAAGCCTTATAGCGACCGCTATACGTATAGCCTGTCATCTTTCCATAAACAGGATCCATTTTCTCCACTTTCTCGCGGATATTAAAGCTACGAAGCAATAAATTGCCTAATAACACGGTTTCGGTCAATGGCCCGCCATATCCCTCGAACGGAGAACTCACCTCCCTATTTCCATAACCTGCAATACTGGCATCAATCCATTGCCACCAATGTCCATCCATTCCCCCTTTTACGCGTGGGTATTTTTGAGGAATATGACTTGCCGCTTCTTGCAATTCTTTAGAGAAAAGTCGTGGATGACTACCGCCCCAGCCGCAGGCAATTACTCCTTTGCTCCC
>CAIVPV010000126.1 GCA_903907915.1 uncultured Cytophagaceae bacterium | reverse complement strand
TACAACACAGGATCAATACATTAACTTGTTAACTCCATCTGCTCGTTTATTAGGTGGTTTAGCCGTAGTTCAAGATCGTTATAAATTATCAGGTAACTCATATACCTTACAATCGATCTTAGCTAATCAAACTGATCCTACTAAATGGGTTACTTACAAGTCTAAGGCTTGGAAGCCAGAGCAAGTACAAACATTTGAATTAGGTTATAAGGGAATGATTACTCCTCAAATGTTTGTTGATTTCTATGCATACCAATCCAACTTCACTAATTTCTCCGCTGGTCAAGTGGTAGCACAACCTAGCACGACTTTGGCAGGATCATTAAACTACTTCTCTTTCCCATCTAACGTAGATAACGAAGTGGTAACTAATGGTTGGGGTTTAGGAATTGATTATGACTTAGGACATCGTTGGGCTTTAGGAACAAACGTGTCTTACAATGCAGTGAAAGACAATGGTGGATTAGCTGATTATCAATTAGGTTTCAATACACCGAACTACCGTACAAACGTTACTTTTGGTAATCGTAACATCGGAAATTCAGGTTGGGGCTTCAATGCAACTTGGAGATACCAAGATCAATTTGTTTGGCAATCATCTATTGTAAACCAAGTGGTCAACCAACAACAATTGTCAGTTATCCCTGCATTCACAACGTTGGATATGCAAGTGAGCAAGAAAGTATCGCAGATTAAGTCGATCATCAAAGTAGGTGGTACGAACTTAGGCGGTGTTGCTTATACAACTGGATGGGGTAACCCATTAATTGGTAGCATTTACTACGTAAGCATTACGTTTGACGAATTGTTGAACAAATAAGAAATATTTAAATTAGTTTGAGGCTGCCCCTTTAAGGGCAGCCTCTTTTTTTGTACCTTTGTGGATCGATCGATTCCCAAACTATGGCTTCAAAGGCGTCAGATTCTACTGGATTTACCCACATTCAAGTGTTGGGTGCGCGTGAGCATAATTTAAAGAATATTGACGTTTCCATTCCGCGCAATCAGCTGGTGGTGGTGACGGGTATTTCTGGTTCTGGAAAATCATCTTTAGCCTTTGATACGATTTATGCAGAGGGCCAAAGGCGCTACATGGAATCCTTCTCCGCCTACGCCCGTTCTTTCCTTGGAAACATGGAGCGTCCGGATGTAGACAAGATCGAAGGACTTTCGCCGGTGATCTCCATCGAACAAAAGACCACTTCTAAAAACCCTCGCTCCACAGTAGGTACGACCACAGAAATCTACGATTTCTTGCGTCTATTGTACGCGCGTGCTGGGGAGGCCTTTTCTTATTTGTCTGGGGAGAAAATGGTGAAGCAATCTGTCGATCAAATCATCGAGACCTTATTAACGCAATTCAATAAAGGGAAAGTAGTTTTACTCGCGCCCGTAGTCAAAGGCCGTAAAGGGCATTACCGCGAATTGTTCGTGCAAATCGCGAAATGGGGTTATACGAAAGTGCGTGTGGATGGGGAGATGATGGACATCGAACCCAAGATGCAGGTGGATCGATTTAAAGTTCACGATATTGAAATCGTAGTGGACCGTTTAGTAGTAGGGGAAGACGAACGTTTGCGTTTATCCCAAAGCCTACAAACAGCCATGAACCAAGGCAAGGGACAAGTCTATGTCCTCGATGCCGCTCATAAATTACATTACTTCTCCCAAACCTTAATGGATCCGGCGACGGGTTTGTCTTATGATGAACCAGCCCCGAATACCTTCTCATTTAATAGTCCGTATGGCGCTTGCCCTTGCTGCAATGGTTTGGGTGTGGTGGAAGAAATTACAGAAGATTCGGTGATTCCAGATCGTTCTTTAAGTATCATACGCGGGGCGATTGCGCCGATCGGGGAATACCGGGAGCTATGGATATTCAAGCAGCTAGAGGTGCTCTTAAAGCCCTTCAAAGTAGGTCTTTCTACGCCCATCGCTAAATTCCCAGCGGAGGCCGTGGAATTGATGTTGTATGGCTCTGACGCGCCGGTGGCGGTACCGTCTAAGAAATACGAGGGAACAGAATGGAATACGAAATACGATGGCATCGTGAACTTCCTGAAACGCCAACAAGAGTCGGGCTCTGAAAAGACCCAAGACTGGTTAAAGGATTTTATGATTATCAAAAAATGCCCGGATTGCGACGGCTATCGTTTAAAGAAAGAATCCTTGCATTTCCGCATTGCAGATAAACACATAGGGCAATTAGCCCAAATGGATATCACCGAGCTCGAGACCTGGTTCTCTACCATGGAAGCGCGGATGAGCAATCGCCAACAACAGATCGGGGTGGAAGTATTGAAAGAGATCAGAAAACGCGTGGGCTTTTTAACCCAAATCGGTTTGACCTATTTAACCCTCGATCGACCAATGAAAAGTCTGTCGGGTGGTGAGGCGCAACGGATTCGTTTAGCGACCCAGATAGGTACTCAACTGGTGGGCGTTTTATATATTATGGACGAACCAAGTATCGGTTTGCACCAACGGGATAATGAAAAATTAATCCAGGCATTAAAGGATTTACGTGATTTAGGCAATTCAGTTTTAGTTGTGGAACATGACAAAGACATGATGCTGGCGTCGGATTATCTTTTGGATATAGGACCTGGTGCGGGTCGTCACGGAGGAAATGTCGTGGGGGCAGGAACACCGGCCGAGTTTTTGAAATTAAAGACGCCTACCGCGGCTTATTTAAATGGGGCGCTCGAAATTGCAATTCCATCTGTTCGCCGAAAAGGCAATGGATTGACCATAGAATTAAAGGGCGCAACGGGTAATAATTTAAAAAATGTGTCGGTGAAATTTCCTTTAGGGACTTTGACCGTGGTGACGGGGGTTTCCGGTTCTGGTAAATCGACCTTGATTCACGATACCCTTGTCTTGAAATTAAAACAGCATTTCGATCGGACGAAGCGAGATGCGATGCCCTATAAATCGATTGTTGGTTTGGAAAATATCGATAAGGTGATTGAGGTGGACCAAAGTCCCATCGGTCGCACCCCTCGTTCCAATCCGGCTACCTATACCAATATGTATAGTGATATTCGTACGCTCTATTGTGAATTACCGGAATCCAAGATTCGCGGATACAAAGCCGGACGTTTTAGCTTTAACGTGAAAGGCGGTCGCTGCGAAAGTTGTGAAGGAGCGGGTCGCAAGAAGATTGAGATGGAGTTCTTACCTGATGTTTTAGTGGAATGCGAAACGTGTAAAGGAAAGCGCTTTAATCGTGAGACGTTAGAGGTTCGATTTAAGGGGAAGTCAATTTCGGATATATTAGATATGACGGTAGAGCAGGCTTTGGAATTCTTTGAAAACCAACCTCGTATTTTCCGTCGCGTGCAAACTTTAGCCGAAGTAGGTTTAGGTTATATTACCTTAGGCCAACATGCAACCACACTTTCTGGTGGCGAAGCGCAACGGGTGAAACTGGCCGAGGAATTGTCTAAAAAAGATACGGGAAAGACTTTATACGTCTTAGATGAACCTACGACAGGTTTGCACTTTCAGGATGTGCGTCTGCTTTTAGATGTTTTGCAGAAATTAGTCGATAAGGGAAATACGGTCTTAATCATCGAACACAATATGGACGTGATTAAAGTAGCTGATTACTTGATCGACATGGGTCCGGAAGGTGGAAATGCCGGAGGGCAATTGCTATCTAGCGGAACTCCGGAGCAGATTGCTAAAGAGAAAAATAGTCACACGGGACGCTTTTTGAAAAAGGAATTATCGTAGATTTTTTTTACATTTATGTACTTTCTACATCAACGATGACCTATTTGCCTCAGATACTATTTATCGCCCTTTTAGGGGGTATGTCTTACCTGATTTTTCAGCGTTTTTCCCTTATTTTTCAAACGATTCGGTTAGCTCGTCCGGTGGAATTATCGGACCACTCTTCTGAACGTTTTAAACGAATAGCTTTATTAGCTTTCGGCCAAAAGAAAATGTTTTCTAAGCCCCTCGTTGGCTTTTTTCACTTCCTAATTTACATTGGATTTGTTCTAATTAATATCGAAGTTTTGGAGATCGTATTGGATGGTATTTTAGGAACACACCGTCTATTTGCACCGTTTTTAGGATCTTTCTATTCCGGTTTGATGAACTTTTTCGAGCTCTTAGCTGGTGGCGTTTTTGCGGCTTGTTTCTTCTTTTTCCTTCGTCGTGGGGTGTTTCATACCGCGCGACTTCAGCCTTCTAATCATAAGGAGTTAGTTGGTTTTCCCGTTAAAGATGCCTATCAGATTTTACTCATCGAGGTCATTTTAATGATGGCTTTGTGGACGATGAACGGGGCGGATGCCGTATTACAAACAAGAGGGGGGGAGCACTATCAGCCGGTGGGATCGTTTGTGATCTCGGGTCAATTTACCGGGCTTTTTTCGACACTTTCTACGTCTGCTTTATTATTAATGGAACGGGCTGCCTGGTGGTTTCACATCATTGGTATTTTGTCCTTTGCTTTGTACGTGACCTACTCGAAGCATTTGCACATCTTTTTT
The DNA here is from genome assembly GCA_903907915.1 of uncultured Cytophagaceae bacterium. Taxonomy (GTDB): domain Bacteria; phylum Bacteroidota; class Bacteroidia; order Cytophagales; family Spirosomataceae; genus Aquirufa. The sequence goes on along the minus strand of CAIVPV010000126.1, from coordinate 3,346 downwards.
GCCTTTCCTTCCGCGTATTTCTCCAGTTTAGAGTCGTCGGCGAAGATGTCCGCGATGCCGTCGGTAACGCATGAAGTGAAATTGATGTTAGGCCAGCCGGTAGAAGAACAAGCGGTAACGAACGCAAAGTTTGGTGCTAAAGATGTGATGGATCTAACCTGGAAGAATGCCTTGGACGCCTATTCCTGTACGGAATGTGGTCGTTGCACGGAGCAATGTCCAGCGAATCAAACGGGTCGTTCCCTTTCTCCACGAAAGATTATGATGGATACTCGGGATCGTTTGGAGGAAGTGGGGGGTATCTTGAAGGCGAATAAGGGAGCTTTTGTAGAAGATGGAAAATCGCTTTTTGACCGAATCTCTGCTGAAGAGCTACGCGCTTGCACGTCCTGCCAAGCCTGTGTGGAGGCCTGCCCGATGGAGCTTTCCCCGTTAAGTATCATTTTAGAAATGCGTCGTTTCCAGATTATGGAGCTTTCGGATGCTCCGGGTGCTTGGAATGCGATGTTTGCGAATGTGGAGACGAACCAAAGTCCTTGGAAATTTAACCCTGCCGATCGTTTGAATTGGGCTAAAGAATAAGCTATGAAGAAAATACTTGTCGTTTTAGTGCTATTAATAGCGGCCTATTTTTTAGGCCCTAAACCAGAGACACCCATGCTAACGCCTAGCGCCAGCTGGACAGACATTCCGGATTCTTCCCGTGCGATTGACGCCTACATTGCCGCTAAAGAATCGAAGACGGTTTTGAAGCCAGGGAATGAGGCGCGCATCATTTGGGCAGATTCAGCTCAACCTAAAAAGACCAAAATCGTCTTTATGTATGTGCACGGTTTCTCTGCATCGCCGATGGAAGGAGATCCTTTGCATCGTGAGGTGGCTCAGCATTTCGGGGCGAATCTATTATTAGCTCGCGTGGCGGGTCACGGGGTGCCTGATTCGGATTCTACCTATGCGCAGGTGACTGCGGATGAATATTACCAAAGCGTTGAAAACTACTATGCCATTGCTAAGAAATTAGGCGATGAGGTGGTGGTTTTGGGGACGTCTTTTGGCGGAGCGATGTCGCTGGTTTTAGCGGCGAATCACCCAGAAATTAAGGCCTTAATGCTTTATGGACCTTGCATCGCAATCAAAGATCCCAATGCGACTTTATTAGATAATCCCTGGGGCTTACAAATGGCTCACCTGATAACGGGTAGCGATTACCGCGATATTGCGGTCATGGCTCCGGGTCATGCGGAGAATTGGAGCTTGCATTATCGTCTAGAAGGTGTGGTTGCGGTTCAAAATTTGTTAACGCACGCCATGACAAAAGAAGTCTTTGAAAAAGTAAAAATTCCTGTTTTTATGGGCTATTATTTCAAAGATGAAGCACATCAGGACATGGTGGTTTCCGTCGATGCGATGAAAGTGATGTTTGAACAATTAGGCACGCCAGTTGGTTTGAAAAAGTCAGAGGCTTTTCCTAATTCTGGAAATCACGTGATAACGTCTAATTTATTAGGCAAACTGACAGATAAACCGATCGCGTCATCTGAGTTATTTTTACGAAATGTGGTTAAACTAAACTAATATGGAACCTACTTTAATTTTATACGCGGTACCTTTTTTCCTTTTCACGGTTTTACTGGAATCCTATATCGTTTATAAAATGCAACGTGATTTAGTGGAGGCAAAGGATTCGATGACCTCGATTGGTTTAGGATTGGGAAATTTAGGGGTTGGTTTTGTGACGAAGGCGATTACCATCGGCGCGTCATTTTATGTCTATACGAATTGGAAATTGTTTGATTTAGGCCAAACCTGGCCCGTTTGGGTTTTCGCCTTTTTTGCAGAGGATTTAACCTATTATTGTGTTCATCGTATTTCACATGTGATTCGTTTTTACTGGGCCTCTCACGTGGTTCACCATTCGTCTCCTAAATACAATTTAGCTGCAGCTCTACGTCAAACTTGGACGGGAAATTTGTCGGGCGGTTTTGTTTTTTGGCTTTGGTTACCTCTGGTGGGAGTCCATCCATTTATTGTGATTTTCTTCCAGCAGACCAGTTTACTTTATCAATACTGGATTCATACGGAGTTGATTAGTAAGATGCCACGCTGGTTTGAATATATCTTAAATACGCCGTCACATCACCGGGTGCATCACGGTATAGATTTGAATTATTTAGATACGAATTATGCAGGAGTATTGATTATATGGGATCGGATGTTTGGATCGTTTGTCGCTGAAAATCAACGACCTACCTATGGTTTAACGAAGCAAATTGAAAGTTATAATCCAGCTAAGATTGCGTTCTATGAATGGGTGCAGATGGCTAAAGATGTTTGGCATGCGAAAAGTATTACATCCGTATTCGGTTATGTTTTCGGGCCTCCAGGTTGGAGTGACGATGGTAGCAGACTAACGGTTACGCAAATGCGGGAGCAGCAAAAGAATAATGGAGAAGATTAAAACGATGGCTGAATTCTCCGCAGCGGGGGAGCAGCCAGAATTTCTTTTTTGGGTAGGTTGTGCAGGCTCCTTCGATGATCGCCATAAAAAAGTGACGCGGGCTTTCTCTGAAATCCTGCAAAAAGTAGGTATCAGTTTCGCGGTCTTAGGGACGGAAGAATCTTGCACAGGTGATCCGGCTAGGAGAGCAGGGAATGAGTTTTTGTTCCAAATGCAGGCCATGGCTAACATCGAGGTGCTAAATTTATACGCGGTAAAGAAGATTGTTACGGCTTGTCCCCATTGTTTCAATACCTTGAAAAACGAATACCCCAGTTTAGGCGGAAATTATGAGGTGATTCACCACAGCCAGCTTTTGGCAGAATTAATCAGCTCAGGAAAAATAAAAACAACTGAAGATGCTTCTGTAGAACAAGTAGCCTACCACGATTCTTGCTACTTAGGTAGAGGAAACGGCGTATACGAGGCCCCTCGCGAAATTATTTCCGGATTAAAAAAGGAATTAATCGAGCTGAAAAGTTGTAGAACAAAAGGACTCTGCTGTGGAGCCGGTGGAGCACAGGTTTTCAAAGAACCCGAAGCCGGTGGCGAAGACGTGCAAGTAAAAAGAGTGCAAGAAATGGTAGATTCAGGCGTCAGCAAAGTCGCCTTAGCTTGCCCCTTCTGCATGGTCATGGTCCAAGATGGCCTGAATAAAGTAGGAAAAGAAAAACACATCCAAGTAGTAGATTTAGCTGAATTAGTGCAGCAATCCATGTAATATATGTATTTACCCATTGAACAAATGCCCGATCATTCCCGCGTATGGGTCTATCAGGCGAACCGACCTTTTACGGCGTCAGAAACCCAAGCCATCCAGGACTATTTAGCTCCAGCCTTAACCCAATG
>CAIVPV010000125.1 GCA_903907915.1 uncultured Cytophagaceae bacterium | reverse complement strand
TTCGTTCCTGTGCATGTTTCCATGAATCAGGTATATGAGCCAAAATTTCCAATTCTAAAGCTTTAATAATACCTTTTCTAGAATAGGAATGGCTATGCACTAAGGCTACTTCCCTCACTGGTTTTGGATCAGGCAAAGTATATACTTTTTCCTTTAATTTAGGATCTAGGTAATCTACGAACATTTGTGGAATAATTGTTTGGCCAAAACCCTGGTCAGCTAAGCGAACAATCGTCTCCATACTGCCTGTTTGATAGGTCATTTTATTTCCAAGAAATGTCCCTGAAGGCAAATTACAGATGGAATTAACCTGGCTACTTAAACAGTGACCTTCCTCTAATAACCATAGTTTAGCAGGATCAAGTGTCGATTTTAATTTAGCTCCATTATCTTCCCAAACGTTAGAATACAAAAACAACTCCTCATAGTAGAGGGGAATTTCAACTAAATTATCATGTAACGGAGTTACTAAAATACCAATATCGATTTTTCCGTCTTGGATTCCCTTTTTAATAGTAGCGGTTGTCGTTTCTGAAATACTAATAGATAATTCTGGGAACTTTAATTGAAAATCAGCCAAAAACTTAGGCATTAAATAGGGGGCAATCGTAGGAATAACTCCGATAGAAACGAAGCCACTCACTTGATTCGCCCAACCTTTAGAAAGAGATAGGATGGAATTGCTTTCATTTAAAATAGCTCTTGCTTTAGCCAGTATATCTCTAGCCTCCAAAGTAGGTTGTAGAGGTTTGGCTTTACGATTAAACAAGGTCATGTTTAACTCATCCTCTAATTTTTGAACTTGCATACTCAAAGATGGCTGAGAAACACAACAAAAATCAGCTGCTTTGGAGAAACTTTGCAAATCAGCTAAGGCAACAATGTATTCTAATTGCGTTATAGTCATATATAGTTTAATACTATACAAATATAGAAAATATAGATTTGACTAATATAACTTTTCGATCGATATTTGCATTATAGTTTAATAAGAACAAAAAAATACATACAATGGCAAATCACATGTTAGGTTTAGGAAGTCAGTTTCCTACATTTTCAAAAACGGCAGTCGTTTCTTTAGAGCAAGGAAAAGAATTCGCAACAATTACTTCAGAAGATCACAAGAAAGACGGTAAATGGTTAGTAATGTTCTGGTGGCCAAAAGATTTTACTTTTGTTTGCCCTACAGAAATCGCTGAATTCAATCGCCGTGCGACTGATTTTTCTGATCGCGATGCTGTATTAATCGGTGCTAGTACTGATTCTGAATTCGTACACGCAGCTTGGAGAAGAGATCATGACGATTTACGTGGTTTAAAATTCCCAATGCTTGCAGATACGTCAAAAAGCTTAGCTGAAGACTTAGGTATCTTATTAGAAGGCGAGAAGGTAGCTTACCGTGTTACTTATATTGCTGACCAAGACGGAATCGTACGTTGGGTATGTGCTAATGATTTATCAGTAGGTCGTAATGTAGACGAAGTATTGCGTGTTTTGGACGCTTTACAAACAGATGAACTTTGTCCATGTAACTGGAAAAAAGGCGACGCTACTTTATCCTAATTCTTTAGCCCCAGGTTTTCCCTGGGGCTATTAAAAACCCATATCATGAGTGAGACAAAAGACAACTTATTAGCAGAAATAAATATCCCTGCTACAGAATCATTTACCCTTTTAGATACCTTAGATGCTTCAGATCACCGCTATATCAAGGATCTTAAAATTAATGTTTCGAATGCGTTGCGCGCTCAAACATTAACTGAAAAAGAAGCTTTGCTGTTAGCTTTGGCAGTATCAGTTAATCAAAAGCATACGAGAACCATTGACTCTTTAACCGAATTAGCTCTTCAAAAAGGAGCGACCGAGGCTGAAATCAATGAAATTCATGCATTGGTTTCCCTATTAAATGCAAACAATATTTTTTATCGATTTAAGCACTTCGTGGATAAAGAATATTATAACACGGCGCCTGCTGGAATTCGTATGTCCATCATGATGAATCCCGTATTAGGAAAGGAATTCTTTGAATTAGCCAGCTTAACAGTATCAGCCATCAATGGTTGCGAAATGTGTGTTACTTCCCATGAGCAATCAGTGAAGAATCACGGAGCTACGGAAGCTAGGATTTTAGATGCTGTCCGTTTAACGGCAATCATCAAGAGTTTAATCGTGTTATTATAATTTTAAGGTTAAGTTAGAGAAAGGAGGGGAGCGATTCCCTCTTTTTTTTTATTCTATCGGAATTAGCGTGAATTCAACTCGCCTATTATTCTTACGTGTTTCTTCTAAAAGGTTATTAGCTAAAGGCTTAGAACCGCCCCATCCTTTAGTTTGTATACGGCCAGCCTCTACTCCTTTAGA
>CAIVPV010000124.1 GCA_903907915.1 uncultured Cytophagaceae bacterium | reverse complement strand
GCAAAACCAGATTTCTTACCGATAGCTGCTTCAGAACACGGAGTAAAGACTGATTCGATGTTTTGGACATCAATGGCGGTGGTAACACTGGCGTTTTTTGTCTCGAACACCTTGTTATTATACTTTGCTTTCAAATACCGTTACAACAAAAACAGAAAAGCGACTTTCTACCCGGTAAACCACAAATTAGAATTGATTTGGACGGTTATTCCTGCTATTGTCATGGCCATCCTAGTATTTACAGGCTGGAGAACATGGAGAGATATTACATCTCAAGCGCCAAGCGATGCGGTTGTTATTGAAATCACAGGACATCAATTCGGCTGGTATGTACGCTACGCAGGTAATGATGATAATCAATTAGGTAATTTCAATTATAAGTTAATTGATGAAACAAATAATATTGGTATTGACTTTACGGATAAGAATTCATTTGACGACTTTACGGCAACAGAATTACACTTACCTAAGGGCAAGCCTGTTTTATTAAAAATTAAAGCTCAGGACGTATTGCACTCGGTTTATTTACCATTCCACCGAGTGAAAATGGACGCAGTTCCTGGAATGCCTACTAAGTTCTGGTTCACGCCTAACATCTCTACAGATGAAATGCGAGCTAAATTAGGCAAGAAGGATTTCAACTTTAAGGTAAACTGCACAGAAGTTTGTGGCCGCGGTCACTTCGGTATGTCCATTACTGTTTTTGTGGATGAGCCGGAAGATTACAAAAAATGGTGTGCGGAACAAAAGCCATTCTTAACTACAAATCCTACTTATTTAGCTAAAGTTCCAGATAACTTAAAAGCGAAGGCAAGTAAGTATATTCCTGCTGAACCAGTTGCGGTAGATAGCACAACTGCGCCAGCAGCAGAAGCCGTAAGTGTAAACTAATTTAACAAAGAAAAGAAGAAAATAAATTCATATGTCAACTGCAACATCACACGCTGAAGAAGTTCACACCCACGATCACTCACACGATCATGAGCATGAGCACCATGAGCTAAACTTTTGGACGAAATATATATTCTCCACAGATCACAAAACGATCGCGAAGCAATACCTGATTTCGGGTATCCTTTGGGCGTTTATTGGGGGTTCTTTTTCCATCATCTTTCGTTTGCAATTAGGTTTCCCTGATATGCAATTAGAGTGGTTACGCCCTATTTTAGGTGGGTGGATCGACGAAGGTGGAAAGCTAGATAAGGAGTTTTATTTAGCCCTTGTGACCATGCACGGTACCATCATGGTATTCTTTGTATTGACAGCGGGTCTTTCTGGAACCTTCTCTAACTTCTTAATACCGTTACAAATCGGTGCACGAGATATGGCCTCAGGATTCATTAACATGCTATCCTACTGGTTCTTCTTCCTTTCATCAATGATCATGTTCGCGTCCTTGTTCTTAGAAACTGGTCCGGCATCAGGAGGTTGGGTAATTTATCCTCCCCTATCTGCCCTGCCACAGGCTATGCCAGGTTCAGGATTAGGTATGACACTTTGGTTAACATCCATGGCATTCTTTATTGTATCCTCTTTAATGGGGGGTATCAACTACATCTGTACGATCATTAATTTACGTACACGTGGTATGACTTTCACGAAGATGCCATTGACTATTTGGTCATTTTTCTTTACGGCTGTTTTGGGATTATTATCATTCCCTGTATTATTATCAGCGGCTTTATTATTAATCTTTGACCGTTCATTCGGTACGTCATTCTACTTATCTGAGATCTATATTCAAGGACAAGCACTTCCTAATATGGGTGGTTCTCCGATCCTGTACCAACACTTATTCTGGTTCCTAGGTCACCCTGAGGTTTACATTGTATTACTTCCGGCATTAGGTATGACTTCTGAAATCATTGCCACTAATTCACGCAAGCCTATCTTCGGATACCGTGCGATGATCGGTTCGATGATGGGAATCACGGTGCTTGCCTTCATTGTTTGGGCTCACCACATGTTCGTAACAGGTATGAATCCATTCTTAGGTTCAGTATTTATGTTCTTAACGTTGATCATTGCGGTACCATCTGCGGTGAAAGCGTTTAACTACATTACGACACTTTGGAAAGGTAATTTAGTCTTTACGCCAGCGATGTTGTTCTCTATCGGTCTTGTATCTCTATTCATTTCGGGTGGTGTTACGGGTATTATTTTAGGTAACTCGGCATTAGATATTAACTTACACGATACCTATTTCGTAGTAGCTCACTTCCACCTAGTAATGGGTGCGGCATCCTTCTTCGGATTGATGGCGGGTGTTTACCATTGGTTCCCTAAGATGTTTGGTCGTTTAATGAACAAAAATTTAGGCTATATCCACTTCTGGTTTACGTTCGTGGGTGTTTACTTAGTATTCTTCCCAATGCACTACATAGGTATTGCAGGTTTCCCTCGTCGTTACTATTCATTCACGGCATTAGGAAATGATAGCGCTGCCGCTTTCACAGATATGAACGCATTTATCTCGATTGCAGCGATCATCACCTTCTCTGCACAAGCGATCTTTGCATTTAACTTCTTCTATTCCATCTTTAAGGGTAAGAAGACACCACAAAATCCTTGGAACTCGAATACACTTGAGTGGACGGCTCCTATTAATCCGGAACACGGAAACTGGGAAGGTGAAATTCCTGCTGTTTACCGTTGGCCTTATGATTATTCGAAGCCAGGTGCTGAGCAAGATTTTATCCCTCAAAACATTCCATTCTCTGCAACAAAGAGCTCTAACCTTCCTGAGGAAGAAGCAGAAATTGCAAAAGAAAAAGATATCGATGGTTTATTAGGCGCGCAAAACGAGAGTTACAACCGTTAATTAACCCGAACAATCAAAGATGCATCCGAATGAAACTCATTTAGATGCATCTTTTTTTTACCCTAAAAATGGCCTTTAGAAAATTTGCAACCCTCTCTCTCCTGAGCATTTATTTGCTTATCCTTGCCGGCGGAATCGTTCGCAGCACTGGATCGGGAATGGGATGTCCGGATTGGCCTACGTGTTTTGGGCGTTTTATTCCTCCCACCAATGTGGCTGAATTACCCTTGCATTACGAGGTAATCTACCAAGATAAATTACATGGCGAAGTCCTATTTAATCCGACCAAAACTTGGATCGAATACATCAATCGCCTGATCGGTGCCTTGACGGGACTTATTGTTTTAATCACCACTATATTAGCCTGGAAAGAAGGCAAGAAAGTATTCTTACCTACTTTGGCAGGACTCCTACTAATTCTGGCTAATGCCGTATTAGGTAAATATGTAGTTGACTCTTTTCTATTGCCTGGGGTAGTGACGGCGCACATGCTGTTGTCCATCGGAGTTATCTATTTTTTAGTCCAAGCACTAAACAATCAAACTTCCAAAGCGGTTATACCTCTGGAGAATCGGCTGTGGATAGGCATTAGTTTGCTCTTAGTTTTAATCCAAATAATCTTAGGCACACAGGTCCGCGAAAATATGGATCACGTAATAAAGGAATTAGGAGAAGGGGCTAAAAACCAATGGGTGGCACATCTTGATCTAGTCTATATTGTCCACAGAACATTCTCTTGGTTTATCGTATTAGGCCACTTGATTCTTTGGAATAAAATTAAAAATTCAGCTCTACAAACATACCGTCATGGTATGATGGTATTAGTTGGCATTTCCTTCGCCACCGGAATTTTGATGGCCTACTTTGAATTATCCCTCGGAAGCCAAGCCGTTCACTTATTAATCTCCCTGGTATTAATAGGCTGGCATATTAGCTCTTGGATCCAAACAAAAAACGCGTAAATGTCAAGTATAAAGCCCTATATCGCCCTCTTAAAATCGAGACTATCTATGACGGTAGCCTTCTCGGGCACGTTTGGGTATTTACTGGCGCCTATCGATCACAAGCCACTAGGTATTTTCTTGATCTCCTTAGCCGGTTTTGTATTAACCGGAGCGGCGAATATCGTGAATCAATTGAAAGAAATTGAGTTCGATAAATTAATGAAGCGTACGGCTAAACGCCCACTTCCCACACAAACCTTAACACCGGCTCAAGCCCGAAATTTTGGCTATGTTTTGGCCGTGATTGCCTTAGGTTTATTAAGTTATTTTACATGGAAAGCGGCCTTAATCGGCTTACTATCTTATGTTTTATATGGCTATGTTTATACCCCCTTGAAGCGCGTGGGACCCATCTCCGTATTTGTGGGGGCGTTCCCAGGAGCCTTTCCTCCTATGATTGGTTGGGTGGCTGCTACAGGACATTTTGGTTGGGAGCCGGGCATCTTGTTTGCGATTCAATTTTTCTGGCAATTCCCCCACTTCTGGGCGATTGCCTGGGTGGCTGATGCTGATTACCGCAAGGCTGGATTTAAGATGTTACCAAATGATGGAAAGAAAGACATTAAAACGGCTTTTACCATTATGATTTATACGCTCTTTTTAGTGCCTTTGGGATTTGTGCCGTATCTATTGCACATCACAGGAATTCAATCTGCCATTATCACAGTCGTAGCTGGAATTCTATTTTTATGCCAAACCTTCTACCTCATGATGCGTCCCACAGACAAGGCCGCAAAATGGATGATGTTTGGTTCCTTTTTCTATTTAATCATCATACAAATTGCCTTATTATTTGATAAAGTTTAAATCATGAAATCAACAGAGAATGTTATCGAACCGGCTGAAACCCGGTCGGTCAATCCGAAAGTTTTTACGATGTGGTTATTCATCGTATCCATCGTTATGCTTTTTGCAGCCTTCACCTCTGCCTACCTGGTAAGAAAAGCAGAAGGTAATTGGGTAGAATTTGAAATGCCTAGTTTATTTAACTACAGTACGGGTGTACTGATTTTGAGTAGTATTTCGATGCATTATTCCCTAATAGCCGCAAAAAAAGACCAATTTAATGCACTTCGAATGAGTATTTCTATTACTTTTGTGCTCGGATTACTCTTTTTAGTAATGCAATTTTACGGTTGGATCCAATTAGTGGAAATGAACGTTTTTTTTGTGGGTAATCCATCTGGTTCTTTTGTGTATGTTTTATCAGGTTTACACGGTTTACACCTAGTTTCAGGCCTAATCGTTCTAATTTTCGCCTTAGTGGCTGCCTTTAGATTGAAGATAAATGCAAAGCAATTGACTCAGATTAAGATTTGCGCCACCTATTGGCATTTTTTAGATGCTTTGTGGCTTTATTTATTTGTATTTTTATTGATTAACAATTAAGCTTATCCCTATGTCAGTAGCACACGCTGCCCCAGCGGTTCCAGAAAATTTATCATGGCAAGGTGGTTCTGAACCCCTAAAAGCTAGTTATGGAAAATTGATGATGTGGTTCTTCCTTTTATCGGATACCTTCACATTCTCAGCCCTTTTGATTACGTACGGAATGATTCGTTTCAGCCAACCAGCTTGGCAAGGAACGCCTCACGATTTCTATTTCGCAACAACTCACTGGCCTATTCCAGAAAAAGTTTTTGAAGCCGTTCCGTTCTTACACGGCATTTCATTACCATTGGTATTCGTTGGTATCATGACTTTCATTTTGATCGCTTCATCGGTAACGATGGTATTAGCGGTAGAAGCTGGACACCGGGGTGACCGCAAGGATGTAGAGAAATGGATGCTTTGGACGATTGTGGGTGGTTTTACTTTCTTAGGTTCTCAAGCTTGGGAGTGGGGTCACTTTATCCACGGACCAGAAGATTTAACCTTAGCTGCTAAGCAAATCATCGATGGAGTAAGCACGCCGATTGAAGGCGCGAATTTAGTTCGCAATCCCTACGGGCCTCCTGCATTTGCTGACTTGTTCTTCTTTATCACCGGTTTTCACGGAACGCACGTATTCTCTGGAGTACTCTTAAACATTTTAATTTTCTTCAACGCAGCTACAGGAGTGTATGAGCGCAGAGGTCATTATGAAATGGTAGAGAAAGTAGGGCTTTACTGGCACTTTGTTGATCTAGTTTGGGTATTCGTATTTACCTTCTTCTATTTAGTTTAATCTTATAACCGATTTATATATGGCTTCGCACGTAGCACACGGAACCTCAGAAAAAGAAATTGCTGCCCCTAATACAGGCGCGATTTGGAAAACGTTTTGGATTCTATTAGTCTTAACTGGAATTGAATTCGTCATTGCCTTCACAATGGCAGCTAGCACTTTACGTGTAGCGATCTTCTGTGGAATGACGATTGTTAAAGCCTTCTATATCGTAGGAGAGTTTATGCACTTAAAGCATGAAGTTAAATCCTTGATTTGGGCGGTATTGATCCCTACAGTATTCGTAGTTTGGTTATTAGTAGCCTTGATCTACGAAGGAGGTCACTTATATTGATTTTAATTTCCTTTTTGGATAATGAATAAAAAGACAGGCATATTATTTCTCGTATTAATATTGCCTGTCTTTGTTTATCTAGGCCTGAAGACATTTGGCACTAATCATTTCAGTCTTCCTCGTTATATTCCAGCGATTGATTCCACGACGGGTGAAATTAAAATGGCGACGCGTTTACACCCTCGGTGGAACGAAGCGGAGATGGATACGGTTTTTCAAACGATACCTGATTTTAACTTAACGGACGAAAGTGGGAAATCTTTTTCTGCCAAAACCCTACAAGGCAAAATCTACGTTACTAGTTTCTTCTTTACCCGCTGCGGTACCGTTTGCCCTAAAATCACCTCTCAACTAAGTCGTGTTCAGGATGCGTTTCATTTAGATCCGGAAGTTCAATTGCTTTCGATTTCGGTAGACCCGAAATTCGATCAACCCGAAAAACTAGCCGCTTATGCGAAACGTTTTGATGCGAATAAGGGACAATGGCATTTTTTGACAGGGGAGAAGAAGGCGATTTATCCGTTGGTTTTAGCAGGATTTCACGTTCCCTTAGCTGATGCCTCCGAATATGACGCAGCGATCAAGAATCCGGATGAAACATTTATCCACTCTGAGCGGTTAGTATTAGTAGACAAAGAAGGAATCATCCGTGGTTTTTATGACGGAACGGATAAAAAAGAAGTGGATCGACTATTAGTCGAAATCAAAGTTTTGAAAAATATATATTCAAATGATGGAAGCAACTAAGAAAAATGATCAATTGATCAATATCCTGTCAGCCGTTATTCCGGTAGCTGTAGCGATATTAATTGGTGTTCAAATTAACATTGATTTAGGCGCTTGGACTAAAGTTTTGCCACATGTGATTGGATTGTTGAATTCGACGACTGCCTTAAGCCTAGTGATTGGTCTAATCGGGGTAAAAAATGGAAATATTGGATTGCACCGCAAAGCGATGGGCGTGGCCTTTTTGCAAGGTGCTGTCTTTCTAGTACTTTATATCTTGTACCACGTATCTAATCCATCCACGAAATTCGGTGGGGAAGGCTGGATCCGTCCGGTATACTATTTCTTATTGATCTCACACATTGTGCTATCGATTGGTGTGGTTCGCTTAGTATTGAAAGCAATCTATTATGCCCTTACAAATAACATCGTGGCTCACAAGTCGATTGTTAAATGGGCCTACCCTATTTGGTTATATGTTTCTGTAACTGGCGTTATCGTCTATTTATTGATCTCCCCTTATTATGTGTAAGAAATTCGTACTCTTATCGGCTTTATTTTTACTGTCTCAAATGGATGCAGTAGCGCAGTGTGCGATGTGCAGAACTACGATTGAAAGTAGTATTTCATCTGGACGCACGAACATTGCGACCGGATTGAATACGGGAATTTTGTATTTATTATCAGCCCCTTATTTAATCGTGGCTGCGATTGCTTTTTTATGGTTTCGCCAAAGCAAGCAGGAACAACAGGATCGTTTAGCGAAACTTAAGTTACGCCAAAAAGTATCTCAACTTTTCAGTTCAAAATCGTAATTAATCCCAGATCGGGTATTGTGTTAATTTGATGGCCTTCCCAAAGAAGATTTGGGTAGACTTTTCGAATGAATCTGTGTAATCAGAAACATAAAATTGCCGAGTGGATTCCTTCCCGTCGTGCAACATATCCTCCGCCTGTAGCATTCGCTTAATTTCATCTGCCACAATGAGGGACGTATCGATTACCGGAATGCTCCCCTTGTAATAGGCATCGATCTGCGGCTTTATTAGAGGGTAGTGGGTACAACCTAAAATCAACCCTTCGATTCCTTGTAAAGCAGGCTGTGCTAGGTATTCTTTAATGATTTGTTCCGAAATGGTGTGAGAGAAGAAGCCTTCCTCGATCATGGGAGCTAATAAAGGAGTGGCCAAAGACTTTATGTGAATATTCTTCCCTAATGCTTCCGCCTTGTTCGCATATATACCAGAGTTCACCGTTTGCTTTGTCCCGATTAAACCGAGCGTTTTGCCCTCCCATTTTTGGTCCAAATAATCAATCACCGGATCAATCACATTCACCACTTTAGCCTTCGTTCCCACATAGGCCTTCACTAAATCGTAAGCCGCTGCTGATGCTGAATTACAGGCAATCAAAATCAGCTTGCAATTCTTTTCTAACAACAGATTGCAAATCTTCACCGAATAGGCCTGAATCGCCGTCGCCGATTTATCTCCATAAGGAAGATGCGCCGTATCCCCAAAATAGATGATATTCTCCTGCGGCATCAACTCAGTGATGGCATGCGCCAGAGTCAATCCACCTATTCCACTGTCAAAAATCCCGATGGGCGCTGAGTTTGGCATAATTTTAATTTAGACAAAGAACGGAATTTTGAAATTCTTTTCAAACTGACGCAACCATTTAGCGCTTTGTGCCATCTTTGCATTCGAATTAGCTATGAATAAACGTTTACCTTCCTTCTCATCCGAAACAGAACTGATAGTTGCTTGTCGAAATAACAATCGACATGCGCAGCATGCCCTGTTTCAGCAGTTCGCAGGTAAAATGCTTCATGTGGTGAAGCGCTACATAACGAATACATCTGAAGCAGAAGATACCCTAATGGAAGGATTTGTGAAGGTTTTTAAAAAATTAGGGCAATACCAAGGGGGCGGAAGTTTTGAAGGTTGGATTCGCAAAATTATGGTCAACGAGGCCCTCATGTCGATTCGTAAAAACAAAGACCGCTTTCCGGTGGACATTGATGTGGCTTTTGATATAGCTCATCCTGATGAGACTTTGATGCAATTAGGTTTGCAGGAAATTGAGGATTTAATTGCTTCCTTACCTAAAGGCTACCGAACCATTTTTAATTTATATGCCATTGAAGGGTATTCCCACGCGGAAATTGCCCTCTTACTAGATATTTCAGAAGGGACCTCTAAATCGCAATTGTCGCGAGCTAGAGCCCAATTACAAAACCAACTAACAGCTTTACATCGATGAAAAATTGGAATTCTGTTGAGGAAAAATGGAGAGAACAACTCCAAAACAAATCAGACGACATTCCCGAGGGATTGTGGTCTCGAATTGAAGAGAAATTAGACGAAAAACCCGTGCGTCGCTTCACCATCTATTGGGCAGCCGCGGCGATGCTTCTAATCGCCTTCGGAATTGGCTGGAATTATAATCCTGCGCCAGAAGAAGACATTCAGGTGACTAAGGCCGAAAAATCTTCCGCCCCAGTTGAAATGGCAGTCACGGAGCCTTCGCCGCTCGTTCTCGAAGTCGAAAATAGCTCAGTTCCTACTTTAAAAACTTCTCCGCCTGAAGTAGTAATGGCGCTAGCCACAAACCCGGAGTCGAATGTCATAGAACAGGCCCCTGTGGAAATAGTTGTAGCGTCAATTCCTATCGTTGAAAAAAAATCAGAACCGGAGGAGGTCATTTTCGTCCGATTAGACATCGATCCCATAGAAGAGGTGAAGCCTGCTTTTACGCAACAAAAACGCAAAAAGTCGCTCTTTGGTAAAATCGTAGGAGAAATCAGACAAGCGCTGGACGGAGAACCGGTGAATTGGCAAAAACTAAAAGAGGGAAATCCCGCTTTTGAAAATAACATCCATAATGTGGCTAACACGTATATTAAAACAGAAGAAAATTTAAAACGCACCTT
>CAIVPV010000123.1 GCA_903907915.1 uncultured Cytophagaceae bacterium | reverse complement strand
TTTTGGGGAAGCTACAGAGACCCCCTATTATGGGGTGACGATGGAAAAAATGAAGGCGCAGATCGAATCAATCATTGATTTGCTACCTCACGATATATTGCCACATCCCCATGATTTCTGGGCGATGATGTCTAAAACCCTATTAGACGAGCATCCTTTTGCACTTTGTGCGCTGGACGTTGCTTATTGGGACCTGTGGGGGAAGACGCATAATAAGCCCTTGTATGAAATTTGGGATTTAGATATCTCCAACAACCCCATCACGGACTACACGATCGGGATCGATAAGGTAGAAAAGATGGTGGCCAAAATGCAGGAGACCCCCTTCCCTCTTTATAAAATCAAATTAGGTACCGACGACGATTTAGATATCGTCGAGGCGCTGCGACAGGAAACAGATGCGATTTTTCGGGTCGACGCAAACACCGCATGGACACCCGAACAAACCATTTACTTCGCCCCTGAACTGCAAAAATTAGGAGTCGAGTTCATCGAACAACCCTTGAAAGCGGACAATTGGGACGGAATGAAACGTGTTTACAAAGAATCCACCTTACCTATCATTGCAGATGAAAGCTGTATTTTAGAATCCGATGTGGAGAAATGTGCCGGATATTTCCACGGTATCAACATCAAACTGATGAAATGCGGTGGGCTCACGCCGGCCTTGCGGATGATCAAAAAAGCGAGAACCTTAGGCTTGAAAGTCATGGTGGGCTGTATGACAGAATCGACCATCGGATGTTCCGCTATCGCACAATTACTTCCCTTGCTGGATTACGTGGACATGGATGGCTGTTTATTGGTAGATGATACGATATCTAGAGGAATCACGATCGATTTTGGCGTGGTTTCTTATTCAAATTTACCTGGAACTGGAGCTTCTTTGCTATGAGTTATTCATTAACAGAAAATCACATCCCGGGCCGCAAAATTACCTTTGAAGGGGCAGAGTACCTGTGGTTAGGCGGCACAAATTACCTAAATATTGGGTCTCATCCGATCTTTCAAGGTGCATTATCAAAAGGAATTAAGCAATTTTCCCAAAACTTTGGTAGCTCACGTCGCAACAACTTACAATTCTCGATTTGGGACGAATTCGAACGCGCACTAGCTGCTTATTTTCAAGTGGAAGCCGCGGCCCTCTGTTCCTCCGGCTTAGCCGCCGCCCAAATCGCCATTCAATACGCGCAGCAAAAAGGTTTATCCTTAAACCTCGCACCTCAAGCGCATCCAGCCTTATGGCGACACCCTTATAATCCATTCGCCGGGAGCTATTCCGAATGGATCTCCACCCATCAAAAAGGCCAAATCCTTGCTTCTGACGGAATTGGATCCCCATGGATTACTAGCTTTGACTTTTCTTTTGCGTCAAAAATGGATTCCACTAATTTTCTCATAGTAGATGAATCGCATCGGGCCGGAATCCAAGACATCAAAATTTCCTGTTCTGGTCATTTACTACAAACTGTTTCCCTTTCGAAGGCATTTGGCATCCCTGCAGGCGTTATTTTAGGTTCTACAGCAGACATCGAGGAAATTAAGAAAGATTCCTTTTGGGTGGGTTCCTCACCACCAAATCCCGCCTTTTGTTATGCTGGATTGCATTCCATGCAGGCCTATGAGGAACTCAGCAGAAAAAGCAAATCCTTAGCCGATCGGTTCGCGGCAAATTTACAAGGATTTGAAACCGCTATAACATACGAGGCTGGCTATCCAGCCTTCTGCTCCAAAGCCCCGGGCTTATTCGAGCACCTAAAAACGGCTGGCATTTTAGTGAATCATTTTGCCTATCCAGATATTACAGCACCGCCCGTTTGCCGTGCCATTTTACCTGCATACCTTTCTTTAGACGATATTGATAAAATCACAGCAGCCATATTAAGCTATGCGTAAACTTTTATTTCTTCTGATCAGTATGAGTACATTCGCTCAAAAGCCAGCCAACATCCTACAGCATTTGCTGCTTTCCCAACCCGAAAAATTCAAAAAATTCACGGATCATCCGGAAAAGTACCGTTTACAAATCCTATACACTCAAATTGATCGGGATGCAAAGAACAAGCCTCATTTAACGACCTATTCCTATCGTTCTGATTCAGCAGAATACTTTTACCCGGCCAGTACGGTAAAATTAGCCGCGAGCGTTTTAGCCTTAGAAAAATTAAAGGCCTTAAAAATCGACAAGTCTTCGACCTTTCAAACCTTAAAAAATAGACCGTCGCAGTTAGAAATCTTACATGATACTTCTTCGGCATCTGGCTTACCAAGCGTAGAGCATTACATCAAAAAGATTTTATTAGTTTCAGATAATGAGGCTTATAACCGCCTGTATGAATTTTTAGGCCAAAGACCCTTTAACGAAACGATGCGCTCAAAAGGCTTCAATGGAGTCCGTCTCACCCATCGTCTTCAAACGCCTTTACCTCGCCTTGAAAATCAATATACGAACCCCCTAACTTTGCTAAATGCCTCGGGGAAAATCCTTTATTCTCAAATAGAAGCATATAACGATCAACCCTATAGTTCCGCCTCCCCCATTTTAATAGGAAAAGGTACGATGAACGATGCGGGCGTGGTAGAAGATCGTCCTTTAGACTTTAGCTTAAAAAATGCCTACCCCTTAGAGGCACAACATCTATTCTTACAACGACTTTTGCTTCCTGAAGCATTCCCCTTAAAAGATCGTTTCCAAATCAGCCAAGCAGACTATTCCTTCCTATACCGTTATATGTCCATGTATCCGACAGAATCGAAGGACCCAACCTATACAAATGAATTCGCGACTTACTGTAAATTTCTATATTATGGTTCGGAGAAAAATGTCTCTTTAAACCCCAATATGCGAATTTTCAATAAAGTGGGGGATGCCTATGGATTCCTATTAGACAACGCCTATGTGGTCGACTTCGAAAAGAAGGTAGAGTTTATCGTAACGGCCGTAATTCTTTGTAATGAAGACGAAATCTTCAATGATGAGAAGTATGACTATGATACAATCGGATTCCCTTTCTACAAAAACTTAGGACAGGTCATATATGATTACGAGGTAAAACGTCCAAAAAAGCATTTACCCAATCTTGAGCACCTTAGATTCGATTACTCTAACTAAGCTTTTCTTTTCGCGTACCAAAGTACACCCAAGCCAAATAGGACAGCAGGAATAGAAAGAATTTGTCCCATATTTAGCGACAAACCATTTTCAAATGAACTCTGGTTTTCTTTCAGAAATTCGTAGAAAAAGCGCAGAGTAAAGACGAAAATCATAAAAATACCCGTCAATAAGCCCTCTTGTGTTTTTTCTTTTTTTAGTTTCCACAGATATAGTAAAATGAAAAACAAAAGCAAGCAAGAAAGCGCCTCATACAACTGGGAGGGATGACGCGGCACCACAAAAGCAGCTAAACCGCTCGGATTGAACTCATAGTCACGTAAAAACTTAAACCCCCAAGGCATATCAGTCGGTTTACCAATGATTTCTGAGTTCATCAAATTACCAAAACGAATAAAGAACCCCGCTAAGGCCGCGACGATAACTATTCGATCGGTGACATATAAATAGGATTGGCCTTTGTTTTTTTTCGTATATAAATAAAAGGCCGTAAAAAGACCAATGGCAGCACCGTGAGAGGCTAAGCCAGAAAATGGAGGGGTAATCATTTGGATAAAAAACCGAAGGGGATCAGCTAAAAGTAAGGGGAATTCATAAAAGAAATAATGTCCCATTCTAGCTCCCACTACCGTACCTACCATCGTGTACAATAACAACTGATCTGCTTGTTCAACGGATTTTCCCTCTTTTTTAAAAATAGCACTCACAACCTGGAAACCTGCTAAAAAAGCAAACGCAAAACACAAACCGTACCAACGTATGGAAAAACCCAGAAGGGTAATAATCGTAGGATCTGCATTCCACTCAATAAATAATAAGTTCATATAGCTCAAGTATTTGAACCAAAATTAAACATTATTTCTTTGAGTTTTTCACAAAAACCTGGATTGTCTTCTTCAAAAATTTAGCTGGAAATAATCGGTGCGGAAATCCTAAGGATAAGACCTGAAAGCTGCAGAAAATGAATAAGAAAAAGATTACAATACGTTTTTTCATTGGGTTTGATGAATATAATGCAAAGATACAATCAATTTAGTACTTTGCAATACAAGGTACTATAAATTATCAAATAACTGATAATTTTGTAGACTAGATGCGCCCGTTCGTCGATTGGTTGCTTCCTTTCTTCCATTTTTAAAATCTGTCTTATATTATTGCAGAGTAAATACCGAATGATAACCGAATCAAATTCTTTTAACATGAAAACGAAAATTTCTCTAATTGCCCTGGTTTCTGTGCTTGCATTAAGTGCATGTACGAAAGATCAAAATGTAGACCCTCAAAACAAGGAAACTCTTGCGCTGCAAGATGTCCCCGTTTTAGTGACACAAGCCGTTAATACGGTTTACCCTAAAGCAGCGACTATTGATTATTCTTCTTTACAATCCAATGCTATCTATGTGGCTAATGTTACTACTGCAACAACGGAGGCTCAGGTAGTTGTATCAAACAAAGGAGTTATTAAAGAAGAGGCGATTAAAATTGCAAAAGCGGACTTACCAGCTGCAGTTTTGACTTACCTCGATTCAAATTTTCCAGGTGCTACTTTCGAACATGCTTCGAAAAAAACGAAAGGCGATAAATTAGGCTATCGAGTAGAGCTAATTTTTAATAATGAACACTATTCTGTTTTCTTTGATGCAACTGGAGCTTTCTTACATCAAATTACTGGTTTGCAAGGTAAGCCAGGCAAGAAAGGTCCAGCTCCAGCTGCTACTGAAATCGCTTTAGCGGATCTTCCAGCCGCCGTTAAATCTACGATTTCAGGTTATACTTTTAAAAGAGCTATCCTAGTTAAAGATCCTAACGGTATTGAAGTCTATCATATTCGCATTGAAAAAGTGGGTGTACCTTATGATTTAGCCATAGATGTAACGGGTAAGATTTTAAAAACGAAAGAGGTGAATGTAAAGGCTCCTGACTTCACTAAAATAGAGTTAAAAACCTTACCTGCTGGATTGACTGCTTTCTTAAATGCAAACGCAACGGGATTCACCCTTGACTATGCCGTTGCCATAGCGAAGGATTCAATTATTGTAGAATACCATGTGGGAGTTACAGTAGGTACGGTAAAGAAGGAGTTCCACTTAGATGCTAAGTTCCAACCTATGCCTAACCCACAAGCAAAAGCTGGACATACTCCTCCATCTTTAACAATAAAAGAGCTGAAAGTAACTGATTTAACTGCAGCAATAAAATCCTATTTAGATACTAATTATGCTGGTTGGGTATTTGTAAAAGGGGCAATAGCCTCTGTGGATGCAACTATCATCGATTTTCATTTGATGATAGAAGTATCATCCAAAAAATACATAATCGAATTCGATGGCAATGGCGCGTTTAAAAAGGCCATAGCGTTATAAGATTATATTATTTGAGGTTCGAAAAAAGGCTTGCGTTTGCAGGCCTTTTTTATTTAATTAGGGTATGCAAAACATTGAACCATCGTTCCAGTGGGAGTCCATTTATAACGCTGCACGAGATAAAAAGTCCCCTTTTTTTGGGAGACATTATTCAGAAACAACGTACGAAAATGATATTTATGGTTATTATATTCATCCACTTTGGGATGATATAGGCTCCGAGACCCTATTTTGTAAGATTTTATATACTGATTATCAGGCCAAATACACGATTATTGAATTGTTCGGAGAATGGAATGATACCCTTCATAACGATGTGATGCATTTAAAGCGTATCGTCGTAGATCATTTCGTAGATGCGGGTATCAAACATTTTATCTTAGTGGGTGAAAATGTCTTGAATTTCCATGGTTCGTGGGAAGATGATTATTATGCCGAATGGTTTGAGGATGTGGAAGATGGCTGGATTGCAGCAATGCATTTTGCGCCATTTGTGGAGGAGGAATGGGCTAAATACAAGCTAGATTACTATCTTAATTTTGGCGGGAATTTACAAATTCCTAATTGGAGAACTTTAAAACCGGAAATGATCTTTTTTATGATTGAAAAATTGATGAGAAGACGATTAAATCCGTAAATTCGTCCAAACCTAATTTATAACTATGAAAAAAGTATTCCTTTTGACCTTGCTTTTTGCAGGTCTGTTCAATTTTGCTGTGGAAGCAAAAAAAACTGACAATCGTTATTTCGAAATGCGCATCTACTATTGCCACCCAGGCAGACTAGACGCTTTATTAGAAAGATTCACAAATCATACAACGAAAATTTTTGAAAAGCATGGCATGACAAATGTGGGTTATTGGATACCCACTAACAATACAGAAAATGCCCTTTACTATATTTTAGCCTACCCATCACAAGCTGCGCGTGATTCCTCGTGGAAGCATTTTAGCAGTGATCCTGAATGGAAGGTCGTTTCTAAAAAATCTGAAGAAACAGGGAAAATTGTGGCTAAAGTAAAAAGCATTTTCATGAATGCGACAGATTTTAGCCCTAAAATCAAGCCTTCAGGTGGCGATATCTATCAAACGTTTGAGTTACGTACCTATACGCAATTGCCAGGCAGAAATCCAGCTATCTTAGCTCGATTCAGAGATCATACAATGAAAATTTTCAAACATCATGGCATGAAGAATATCGCCTATTTCACGACTATTGAAAAAGATCCCGCAGTACAAAGCCAATTAGTTTATTTGATCTCCCAT
>CAIVPV010000122.1 GCA_903907915.1 uncultured Cytophagaceae bacterium | reverse complement strand
GGTCAGGAGAAACTAGGGGAATACCTAGGCACTTGCGTGGGAAGATCCTTTTCTCCAGATGATTACGATATTATTTTGCCCATGCCGCTACATCCGTCTAGAATGAAAGAGCGAGGCTATAATCAGGCAGCCTGTATTGCGAGAGGGATCGCACACGAGTCTGGAATTCCATTATCTGTCGCTCATTTATTGCGAACGAAACAAGTGGCTTCGCTAATTGGATTGAATCGAGCTGAGCGCTACCAGACCTTAGAGGAAGTTTTTGAGGTAATGCGTCCAGACGAACTAGACGGCTTACGCATTTTGCTCATCGATGATACGATGACCACCGGAGCGACTTTTTTAGCTGCAGGGGCTAAAATAAAAGCAGCCAGTACGGGGAAA
The DNA here is from genome assembly GCA_903907915.1 of uncultured Cytophagaceae bacterium. Classification (GTDB taxonomy): domain Bacteria; phylum Bacteroidota; class Bacteroidia; order Cytophagales; family Spirosomataceae; genus Aquirufa. Next base: position 2,815 of record CAIVPV010000122.1, on the reverse strand, counting down.
TTGTCTTTCCTAGCACTGGCTGCTTTAAAATGAGATTTATTTTATCGCTTTGTTGGTTTGCCTGGGGCAAACATCGCGCAACGGAAACCAATCGTAGAAGAGGCGTCACCCTTGTCTAAATAACGACGTGTACCTGGGGATAACCAATAAGGTCCATCGGCCCATGATCCACCTTTGTAGACTTTGGCATTATCGTTAATTAGGGAATTTCCTTTATCATATAATTTAGCTGGATCTTGTGCTTCAGAACGACGCGCTGGGTTTAAATCACTCGCATCGTCTAAGGTTAATGGGCGGTAGGTATCCATCGTCCACTCATTCACGTTTCCCGCCATGTTATATAAACCAAAATCATTCGCCGGATAAGCATAAACCTCCGCTGTGATCATCGCTCCATCGTTTGAACGACCAGCTAAACCAGAATAATCACCCCGACCACGCTTATAATTAGCCAGCATTTGGCCACGTGTTCTGCCAAAAGGCTGGCGCATTGAAGGCCCATCCCACGGATAAATACGTTGATTCTCTTGATTTTCATCCTCTTGCTGCGTACCGATCATCGCTTTCGCTGCATATTCCCATTCAGCTTCAGTAGGCAAACGGTATTCAGGTAGAATTAAACCTGATTCCATATTCGCTATAGGATTCTTCCGATTTCTTGGTTTTCCTTTCGGGAAAGCCACATTTTTATTTACCACCGCTGTTCTCCAAGCCGAATAGTCATTTGCTTGCTTCCAAGTTACACCTACAATTGGGTACATGCGGAAACCAGGATGACGGAAATAATGCGTCACATAAGGATCGTTAAAAGCTAATTCATCTAACCAAACCGTTGTATCAGGTAAGGCTGCCGTGTAAGCATTCAGCGTAGAATCACGCTTAATGGCATCTAAATATTCTAAGTAATGTAAGTTAGAGATTTCTGTTTCATCCATATAAAAGGATTGAACAGTCACCGTGCGCTGACGGTTGTCATTACGCTTCATCACATCCTCTTCGCCGCCACCTAATGTGACACGTCCACCTTCAATAAAGACCAAATTAGGTCCTACGATAGGTCCTTTATAGGATTTATTAACTTGGAATCCGCCTTTCTTGCTATTATATGCTAGACCCGTAACAGTGGATTTTTTTCCCACTTTTAGGCTGTTCGGATTGCTATTTTTTAGTCCGCTAGGGCAGGATGTGAGTAAAAACACACAGCTAATCACGCCTAGGATCAATCTTAATTTCGTACTCATTTATTTTCCTTTAATAATCCTTTTATAAAACAGAATCAAGTAGCAAAGGTATTAATTACCCTAAAATATCCACTAAAATAGTATTTAATTCTTTAATACTACTCACCTTATCGATTTGTAAGATCATTTTTCCTGCTTTTTCTCTCAATTGGCACAATCCCTTTTTGGTGTTCACGAAGGAAATTACCTTCACGACGAGGCTTTGGTCGAGTGGCCGAGCAGACTCCGATGAAACGAAATAGAACTTTAAATTATTGTTTTTCAACTGGATTTTTTCGATTCCCAAAAGCTGTGCCTTCCAGCGACACTTCATTAATTCGATCATGTCGTGGACCTCGTTTGGCATATCCCCAAAACGGTCTTTGATCTCTTTAATAAATACAGCCAATGCTTCTTCGTCCTCAATTTCGTCCAAACGGGTGTAGAGGGCGAGACGCTCGGAGATGCTTTGGACATATTCTTCTGGAATTAACACCCGAAGATCGGTCTCAATCGTACAATCCACTTTCAAGCTTTCTGCTACCTGCTCTAAATCGACTTCGAAAAGTTTCCTGAATTCGTTTTCCTTTAATTCCTGTACCGCCTCATCTAAAATTTTATGGTACATATCGTAGCCCAAATCATTGATAAAGCCACTTTGCTCCGCCCCTAAAAGATTTCCCGCACCCCGAATATCCAAGTCGCGCATGGCCACTTTAATTCCATCCCCTAAATCAGAGAATTCCTCTAAGGCACTCAGACGCTTGCGCGCGTCACTCGTCAAATTCGCCAGAGAGGGCGTCGCTAAAAAGCAATACGCTTTCTTGTTCGAACGGCCTACGCGACCCCGCATTTGGTGTAGATCTGAAAGCCCGAAATTATTAGCGTTCAGAATGAAAATGGTATTCGCATTCGGAATATCGAGTCCAGATTCGATGATATTCGTTGCCACCAGCACATCATAATGTCCTTCGATGAAGCCCATCATAATTTTTTCGAGCTGGTCGCCGTCCATTTGACCGTGGGCGACGGCGATTTTGGCATCGGGAACTAAACGTAAAATTCGATTTGCAATACCTTCTAGTTCTCCGATTCGGTTATAAACCACAAAAACTTGTCCACCGCGACTTATTTCTTCTCGAACGCCATCGCGCAAAACTTCATCCGTTAAGACAATCAATTTCGTGTCCACCGGCTGGCGATTAGGTGGAGGAGTCGCTATAATACTTAAATCCCGTGCTCCCATTAAAGAGAAGTGCAGCGTTCGGGGGATGGGTGTAGCTGTTAATGTTAATACGTCTACATCTACGCGCATCTCTTTTAGGCGGTCTTTTACTTTCACACCGAACTTTTGTTCTTCGTCGATAATCATCAGTCCCAAACTCTTGAAATGCACATCCTTGTTCACTAATCGGTGTGTTCCGATCAAAATATCGGTTTGTCCGCTCGCAACACGGGCTAAGGTTTCGTTGATTTGTTTAGTCGACTTGAAGCGATTGATGTATTCTACTTTGCAGGGGAATGCGGCTAAACGATCGTGAAACGTACGGTAATGCTGCATCGCTAACACCGTTGTGGGAACGAGAACTGCTACT
>CAIVPV010000121.1 GCA_903907915.1 uncultured Cytophagaceae bacterium | reverse complement strand
ATGTACTTTTCGAATATCCTACTAGGGCTATTCCTCAGCTTTATTAGCTTATCGGCGTTCGCAAACGAACCCGCTGCAGCTCCTACTTCTGAGGCGAAGGAAACGGCTGCTCCAGCTGAAGCTAAAACGGAGAAATTCGATCCGGGTAAACTAATTCTTCACCACATTGCGGATGAACACGAATGGCACTTCTTCACAGTAGGTCATTTCCATGCTACCCTACCACTTCCTTGTATTGTTTACACAGCATCAGCAGGTCTGCAAGTATTTTCATCTTCTAATTTCAAAAACGAGCACCACGAGGAGATCCCTTACAATGGTTTCGTTTTAGAGCATGGAAAAATTCACGCAGAAAATGGCGAGAAGGTATATGATGTTTCGATTACGAAAAATGTAGCCTCCTTATTTCTATCAGCTGTTTTATTATTGACCATCTTCATCGGTATTGGTAAAAAATACCAAGATAATCCACATAGAGCACCTAAAGGTTTACAATCGATGTTCGAGCCGATCATTATTTTTGTTCGTGACGAGATTGCAAAAAATAACATTGGCGAGAAACACTACCGTCGTTTTATGCCTTATTTATTGACGATCTTCTTCTTTATTTGGTTCAACAATATGTTAGGCCTGATTCCGGGTGGAGCAAACGTGACGGGTAATATAGCCGTAACATTAGTTTTAGCGATCATCGCTTTTATTGTAACGAATGTAAATGGACGTTCTACCTATTGGACTCACATCTTCGCGATGCCAGGTGTTCCTAAATGGATGCTAGTTATTTTAACTCCAGTAGAAATTGTCGGTGTTTTCATGAAACCGTTCTCTTTAATGGTTCGTTTGTTCGCGAATATCACCGCAGGTCACATCATTTTATTAAGTTTAGTATCCTTGATTTTCATTTTTGAAAACGCGGCTTTAGGACTAGCAGTAGTTCCTTTCTCACTTTTCATGAACGTAATTGAGCTAATTGTTGCCTTCATCCAAGCCTTCATCTTTACGATGTTAGTTTCGAACTATATCGGTTCGGCGGTAGAGGAGCATCATCATTAATTTGTAAATTTTTTTTTATTATATAAACCCAAATCGTATGTCTATTTTATCGATTTTATTAGAAGTTTCTGTAGGTCTTGGTCTTGCAGGTATTGGTGCTGGTTTAGCTGCTTTAGGAGCTGGAGTTGGTATCGGCCGTATCGGTGGTTCTGCTATGGAAGCTATCGCTCGCCAACCAGAAGCATCTGGAAAAATTCAAGGTGCGATGTTGATCGTTGCTGCCTTCGTGGAGGCGGTTGCGTTATTCGCAGCAGTAATTTGTCTATTGGTAACTTTGAAATAAGATACCAATCAGAATCTCCAAAGGGTTAGCCTTTGTATTTGATTCTACCCCATTTAAAACGCAATTTGGTTTACATTAGGTGCCAAATTGCGTTTTTTGAAACGATTTACATTAAATTAAAATACTATGGAGTTAATCACCCCAGACTTTGGACTTATCTTCTGGCAACTAATTGTCTTTGGAATTTTATTTTTCCTTTTAGCCAAATATGCTTGGAAGCCCATCATTCAATCATTAGCGGAGCGCGAACAATCGATCGACGAGGCCATCAAGTTATCTGAAACAACGCGTGCTGAAATGGCTGAATTGAAAGCAGGTAATGAGCAATTAATCGCTTCGGCACGTGCAGAAAGAGATGCCTTGATCAAACAAGCGAAAGAAGCATCCGATGCGATGATTTCTCAAGCGAAGTTAGATGCACAAACGGCAGCTAATCAAGAAATCGAAAAAGCTCGTGTAGCCTTCGAACAAGAAAAATCAAGTGCCGTAGCAGCGATCCGTAAGGAAGCAGCATCACTTTCTTTAGATTTAGCAGAGAAAGTGTTAAAAAGCCAATTAAAAGACAAAGCAACTCAGGAGAAATTAGTCACTGAGTGGATGGCTGACGTTAAATTATCTTAATCGAATAGACCATGTCAGAATTAATTGTAGCTCACCGTTACGCTAAATCACTGCTAGACTACGCCATCGAAAAGAATGCGGTAGAGGCTGTGGCTAAGGATATGATCGATTTCGCAGAAACTTGCGAAGGAAGTACTGAATTAGTTTTAGCGCTTAAGAGCCCAATCATCAAGCATTATACGAAGTTAGCTATCCTAGCGAAGCTTTTTAAGGATAAATTCAATCCTTTGACTTATGGTATCTTCGTGATTATCACGAATAAAAACCGAGAGAAAATTCTTCCTGCTGTAGCGAAAGAATTTATATCGATGTACACAGATTTTAAAGGAATCCAAAAGGCTACAGTTACGACTGCGTCTTCTTTAACAGCAGATCAGAAAGCAACGGTATCGAAAATTGTGAAAGATTATACCGGTAAAGAAGTGGAATTAATCGAACAAATAGATGAAAGCCTAATAGGCGGTTTTATCTTAAAGGTAGGTGACCGACAAATCGATGATTCGATTAAGCGGAAGCTAAACGATTTGAAAGTTTCTTTAGCATCTTAATGTAAAAGGCCTTGGAAACAGGGCCTTTTTCTTGCCCTAAATCGCGTCGCGCGCATTCCTTATGAAAAAATTTGCTTTATTTTCGGGGTCTTTGATGGCAGGCATATCCGTTGCCTTGGGCGCTTTCGGTGCGCATGCCTGGAAGGATTATTTACGCGGAATTAATCGTTTAGAGACTTTTGAGACGGCTGCTCGGTACCAAATGTATGGAGGAATCACTTTGTTGATTTTAGGTGTTTGGCAGATGAACTTCAGCAATAAACACTTAAAGACAGCGGCCTATTTCCATTTCGCAGGATGCATCCTCTTTCCTGGATCTTTGTATTTAATTTGCCTGACTAATCGGAGCATATTCGGAGCAATTGCCCCGATAGGCGGATTATCCTATTTAATGGGATATGGATTGATGATGTGGTCCATCTTTAAGAAATAATTAGTGGCGCATCACTAATTCAAGACTTAACCAAACAATCTCCCCCATCGTCTTACAGTGTAAGAAGCGATCATCCTCGTAATGCTTGGCTAATTCCGATTTCAATTGCTCCATATTATCTGGAGGAGCTATCTCATCTTTTGACATCACATCCATTAAGTCATACACCCGTTGACTCTCTGACTTTAATCGAGAGGCGATCATCGAACGCTCTTCTATTTGATATTGCCAAACCGATTCCGGTGTCATATATTTCATCCCCAATTCTATTAAGGCATTATTTTGCTTGAAATATTGTGGCAAATAAACCGATTTCTTACCCTCATAACATTGCTGATCAAAGTCAATGGGGCGTATTCGATAATATATCTCCTCAAAATCTGGCGTCGTAATCACGACAAAATTGGCCGAATGCATATCCCCCAATAATTGGACAAGACAACGCTCATTAAATTTGACAAATTCCTTTGCAAGTCGAATAGGGGACTCTAAATCTTTCTCCAAATCTTGCTTAAGAAATGCGTCACCAGGCACACCCGCAATATGTTCCTCTACCAAGGTATTATCACAGGTGATATAATTGATTCTATTGGGCGATAAAATATGTTCTAATTCCAGCCCGTAAACACGAGATGCATCCGCAATTTTAATGTAGAAATAATCAAAGTTATCATTCACCCGATTCACAATCCGAATCCGAAAGGGATGCGTATTTCCATACGTACAATAATCCACCCGATCGATCACTAAGTGCTTAATTACCTCCTCATTCCCATCCGTTTTTAAATCGGCATAGATTTGTTTCAAAGCTTCATACACATCTTTTTGATCGCCCGGAGAGTAAAAAACTGTCTCCCAAAGGGTATCCACTTCATTCTTATCATAAAGAACAATAGAATTATCATAGCGCAACAGATCAGTATAGCTAATATTCATCTCATGCTCCCGGTTGTATTTATGTAAATACCTGCGAAGCTGTTGGTTAATCCGATAAAGGGTCTTCTTTTTCGAAATAAGGGCCATTATTCGGTATAGTCTAAGGATTTACCAAACGTTTCCTTCAGTTGATAGACGGAATAGATGGCCAAAGCAAAGCATAAAATTCCTACATAGGCCGCAGAATGAATCAAGCCTACGGATGGAATTAAAAACTTAAAGAGCAAAGAAATAGGAATTAGTGCGCCACGAACAAAATTAGGTACCGTCGTCGTAACGGTCATTCGAACATTCGTCCCAAACTGTTCTGACGAAAAGGTCAAAAATACGGCCCAATAACCTCCAAAGAAACCTAGCAAGGTAATCATCACATAAGCATGCGTGGTAGTAATATTAGACATCCCAAAGAGATAATACACGCAAATCCCTACCGCAATAAATAAATAGGTTAAAACAGCTTTTCCGCGGCTCTTCAGCCATTGACTTAGGGCGCCAGCCGCAAAGTCCCCCGTGGCAAGACCTATATAGCAAAACATAATCGCATCCCCGCCACTGATTTTTCCATCGATGCCTATCAGCTTCGAAATTTCAGGTGCTGAAAAGACCAAAATTCCAATGATATACCAAATAGGCAAGCCCATCAAAATACAATACAGGTATTTTTTAAAAGTCGCTGGATTTTGAAATAACTGAAAGAAATTTCCTCGTTCAACCTTATCATCCATTTCCGTATACATGGATGATTCGAATGTCCCTAAACGCAAAAGTAAGAGCGCTAATCCCATTCCTCCACCTATAAAATAGCAAGATCTCCACCACTCGGGATCCGTACTTAAGCCCGCAATGATGGGGGCAAAAACAGCACCAGCTGCGCCCACACCTGCAATAATTAAGGTTCCGATGCCTCGCTTGGATGGCGGCAAAGTTTCATTTACCAGCGTAATCCCAGCTCCTAATTCACCTGCAAGCCCTATTCCTGCAATAAAACGCAAGATAGCGTAGGTATTCAAATCAGTTACTAATCCATTCAACGCATTGGCGGCAGAATACAATAAAATAGACCCGAATAATACCGATTTTCGGCCTTTTTTATCGCCATAAATTCCCCACAAAATTCCGCCTATCAACATTCCGCCCATTTGGACATTCATCAAGTTCAAACCCTGATTCAATAAGTCATTGCCTTTTAATCCTAGGCTTATCAAGCTAGGATTTCTCACAACCGAGAATAAAATTAAATCATACACATCCACGAAGTAGCCGAGAGCGGCGACAGCGATGAGCATTTTAGCCTTAGTAGAAATTGTTTCGTTTTCCATACTAGCGAGAAAGCATATCCGACCGGTGAGAGTCTAGTTTTAAAAAGATAAATAGCAAAATGGTGAAAGACCATAAAGACGATCCACCATAACTGAAAAATGGCAATGGGATTCCCATAATGGGCATCAAGCCAATCGTCATCCCTATATTAACTAAAAAGTGAAAAAATAGAATTCCTACTAATCCATACCCATAGGCTCGTGCAAAACGGGAGCGCTGCAAATCCGCTAAATACATTAATCGCCAAAGGAAACCCAGGAAAAGTAGAATCATTAACATCACACCAATAAAGCCGTGCTCTTCCCCAATGGTACAGAATACCATGTCGGTACTTTGCTCCGGAACGAAATCAAATTTTGTTTGCGTCCCTCCTAAAAAACCCTTCCCCCAAAATCCCCCAGATCCAATCGCAATTTTCGATTGTGTCACCTGGTAACCTAGACCTCGAGGATCAAATCCTGGATCAATTAACACGCGAATACGGTTTCTTTGGTGTTCTTTTAAGACATTATTCACTACCCAGTCCACTAATAAAGCCAAGGTCATAATTCCAGCAATGGCTCCTGAAAGACGTAAATAGGTCTTGGGGTCCCTCTGCATATAAATCGGCATAAATAACACCAAAAGGCCTGCTAATAACACCAACACAAGTAAGATCACCCAGGCCTTCACAAGCAAGGCCGATACAAAAAGTGCAATTCCCCCAATAAATAGAGCGGGATAGGTGCCTGGCAAGCCCTCCCGGTACAATAGAATGATGAAGGAGGCAAAAACCAAGGCAGAACCCGTCTCATTCGAACCAATAATCAAAAGCATAGGAATCAATATAATCAAGGCTACTTTCCATTGAAATGGAAATTTACTCAAGTTAACCAACGGATCATTCAGGTATTTCGCTAGTAAAAGGGCGGTGGCTGTTTTAGCAAATTCAGCAGGCTGAATGGTGGCACTTCCAAATTTAAACCAAGAATGTGATCCATTGATCGTTACCCCTAAAAAAGGCACAGCGATTAGCAAAAGCAATAATCCGAGGTAAATAAAGAGAGCAAAGGATTCGAAAAAACGAAAATCAATCACCAATACACAGATAATTAATATAATACTTGTCCCTATCCAAATTAATTGCTTGCCTGCATTCGAATCATAGAAAGCAGGATCTGAGAATGACAGAGGCGCATCCGGACTATAGACCGCCGAATAGATATTCAACCAGCCTAATCCGATGAAAAAGACATAGAATCCTACGGTGATCCAATCGAGGCGACCTTGTATGTGATTCGAATCTGTCATTTTTTAGTTGAATCAATGGCAAGCTTCTTTCGAACAATACCTCCGTATGCATTTGGCAAATAATTCATATTCATAAACTTGGTCTCCACCGCTTTGCGATCCACTTTCCGTTTTAAGTATTTTTCAACTACTAAAGAAGCAATAGGAGCTGCAGCAGAACCACCGAAACCCGCATTTTCCACAAACACAGCAATCGCGATCTTCGGATTATCTCTTGGAGCAAAAGCGATAAAAATCGAGTGATCCTTCCCCTTTTGATTTTGGGATGTTCCCGTTTTACCCACCATCAATATGTCAGGAATTTTACCGTCTGGACCCACCGTACCATTTGCGACAGCATCTTGCATTCCATCAATAACGACATTGAAATATTTAGCCTCTACCCCCACTTTTACGGGAGTTTTATAGAAAGGATCAATGCTTTTTGCTAAACCCACCCCTTTCACTACATGAGGCGGAATATACCAACCTCTGTTAGCGATGATTGCTGCTAAATTTGCCATTTTTAGCGGGCTAACGACAATTTCCCCTTCGCCAATACTTATCGAATAGATATTAGAAAATTTCCAACTTTTCTCCCCTTTATAAACGGCATTATAATAATCTACGTTTGGCAAAATCCCCTTCTTCTCGTTTCCTAAATCAACCCCTAACTTACGTCCAAACCCAAAATTAGCGACCAAATCAGCCCAACGTTGTAATCCTGTAGCCGAACGCTCATACGTGTCTCCGGAAGTATTATCATAAATCATCTTTCGAAAAGCATGATAAAAATAAGGGTTACAAGACACGCGAATCGCTCCTCGCAAATCCACGGGTCCGTGCACGTGGCATTTAACTGGAGCACCAGCATGCGAATAGACCGTACCTGGACCGATAAAGCCAAGTTGTTGGCCTACCAAGGCTTGCACTAATTTGAAAGTAGAACCCGGGCGATAATAAGCAGAGGGCGGTCGATTTAGCAGTGGCTTCATCGGATCCAAGGCTAATTGTTGGTAGTAATTCGAAAAATTATTACCCGTCAAAAGACTCGCATCATAAGACGGTGCCGAAACCATCGCTAAAATTTCTCCAGTCGAAGGTTCGATGGCCACGACACTACCTACCTTATGCTGCATTAAGCTATCTGCATATTCCTGAATTTCTAAGTCAATAGAGGTATATAGATTATTCCCGGATATGGGGTTAATGTTCAAAGAGCCATTTTTATAATCGCCCTTTTCCACACCATTGCTATTCACCATGCGGTATTTCACCCCTCTCTGACCTCGCAAAGTTTCCTCATAAAAGGATTCAATTCCAGAAATACCCACATAATCCCCTTGGCGGTAATAATCGTCCTTCTGATCAACAAGGGCAGTGGGACTAATCTCTGCGACGTAACCTAAGGCATTCGAAAAGGAACGAGATTGATAGGTGCGAAAGGCATTTGTCTCAAAAAAGAAACCCGGAAAATCAACCATAGCATCTTGTACACTGGCAAAATCTTCTTTCGATAAATGCTTCAAAAATAAACTTGGTTTTACCCGCGAATAGGCCCTTGCCCGCTGAGTTGTCTTAATGAAATATTCTCTAGTCACCCGAAACACTTGACAAAAATGATTTGTATCCTTCACCACGGCTTTTCGCGGAATCATATACAAATCGTAAACGGGGGTATTATAAACAATTAATTTACCAAATCGATCGTAAACTTCGCCTCGAAAAGGAATCTGAATAATCTTCCGAATCGCATTATTATCGGCCGCTTTTTCATACGTGTCATCGACCACTTGCAGGAAAAACAACTTCCCAATGAACAAGAGCCCAATGATTCCGAAAAACAAGAAAATCAGATTTCGCCGCTGAGTAAACAATAGATTGATATTTTAATGACAAAAATACGGAATTATCTGCGCTTCTGCGAAAGCTATTTGGGAAGACTTTTGATGAGTGCCAAAAGCGCAAGAGCGATCGATCCCAGCGAAAAAATAATGGTAAACCACGGTTTTTCGGTACTAAAATAGCTATCGAGATAGCGACCCGCAAAAACACCGGCAAGTATGGTAACGAGCATCTGAAAGGCAGCGCCTAAGAATTTTTGGTATGAATTCATATTCACCTAAATTTATCCAATTTTCGGGAAGATAAATCGTAAATTTGAAAATTGTTCTTTTGAACCTTATGCACAGGATTTTCATCTTGCTTTTTCTGGCCCTCGGCACCTGGTCTTGTTCTCAATACAGTAACAAGCCTATGGCCGTTAGCTTTCATAATGTGAATGCGAAATACAATGCCATTTGGCAGGCATCCAGGTTAGATAAAGAATTACAAAAAAAATCTTTTGCCGAAAGGAAAGAGAGTTATAACTCCATTTTGCCCATCATTATTCCCCGGGACTCCAGCTTTAAACAAGGCAACGAAAAAGACATCAAAGAATTAATTCGTAAAGCGTCTTTAGTCATTGATCGACACCAAAATTCCCATTTCATCCTTGATGCTTACCTGCTGATAGGTAAAGGTCGTTTATACCAAAACGACCTGAAAAATGCCATCGAAACCTATAAATATGTCAATTCCCTCGAAATTAGACCGGAGGCTTTGCTAGCTCTTTATGAAATCTATTTACATCAACTTGAGTTTAGTTCAGCCGAGAAAATCGAAGAATTCCTGAGCGAGAATCCCTTGAATTCCAACGAGAAAAAACAATTTTTACTACTAAAAGCCTATTCCTTTCAGCTCCTGAATGAACCACTGAAAGCGGTAGCCATTTTGCAGGAAGCCTCTAAATTTATAAAAAAAGGGGACGAAAAGGCACGTATTTCCTTTATCATGGGGCAATTGTTTAGCGATAATAATCAGTCTAATTTAGCTTTAGAGAGCTATAAAGCGGTGATAAACAATAAGCCAAGCTACGATTTAAACTTGCAAGCAAGCCTTGCCATCCACCAGCTGGAAGGAAATATCGAGGCCTTGAATCAAATGTTGAAAGATCCGAAAAATGAAGACCACAAATCTTTCATCTACGTGAAAATAGGGCAATATTATTATGCTCGGAAAGACTTTAAAAAGGCCAAAGAAAACTGGGAAAAAGGAGGCGAAAATAACCCGAACAAGGGTGAACTCTATTTTCAATTAGGAGGTCTTTTTGCCAAACAAATGAAAGACTATGATCTAGCAGCAAGTTACTATGATAGCGCTGCCACCTACCTTTCATCGAGTCATCCAGATTTTGCAAAAGCACAAAAATTAAAATTATCCTGGGGCAAGTATACTGCCCTATCTAAACAAATTACTTTGCAAGACTCGCTACTCCATTTAGCAAATCTAAGTCCTGCCGCCTTGCACGATATATTTTTAAAACAACAAAAAGACACGGTTAAAAAAGCTTCGCTTATCACGAAAACGGTGGCACCTATTTTCACAAGGAGAACATTTAGTTCTGATCAACAAAACTTTTATTTCAATAACGAACAAGCCCGCATTCAGGGGGCGATTGAATTTTCTAATCGATGGGGAAATCGAACATTAGAAGATTTTTGGAATCGTAAAAACAAAAATACCAGCATTAGTCTTGCCGCTACGACAAATATTGCCCCTGAAAAAACAAAAGACTCAAGTAAGGAAATGATTGGTCAGTCAGAAGAAAACTGGATGAAATCTATCCCTTTGGGTTCCGCTGCAAAATTAAAAGCAGCGAAAACAAGGGAGGAATCCTTGTTAAAATTAGGAAAGCTAGCCCGCTTAGAATTAGGGGAAAATGAGCTAGCTAATACCACGCTTAAAAGACTTTTGACGGATTATCCCAGTACGGCCTTTGAAGCAGAAGCGCTGTATATCCGCTACTTAAGTAGTGAAGGAGTGGAGAAATCCAGCTTCCGCTCTACTTTATTCGAACGCTACCCCAGTTCCTATTTCAAGACTATGATTCTAAAATTAGAAAATGGGATTTTATCCGAGAACAAAGAATTACAAGCACAGAAAAAATACGAGGACGCATTTGTGCGTTTTGAAGCAAAGGATTTTAAGTCCACAATGGAGGCCTGTCTTTTCATACAACAAAATTATCCCGGTAGTAAATTGGAAGATAAAATTGTATTTTTATTGGCGCTTTCTAAAGCGGGGATGCAGGAGACAGAAGAATGTAAAAATCTGTTACAAGAGTTTATAATTTCCTTTCCCACTAGTCCACTACTGAAAGAGGCCACCGAAATGCTAAAGCTGATCAACAAATGATAGAATTCAACAAAGAAAATAAGCTGAATAAAATTAGTTTAGCCTATAAAATTTTTGGTGGCACATTCTTGTTTGCCATTCTGTTTATCACGGCGGTTAATTATAATTTTCTTTGGCTATTTGGTGGGATGCCTAGTTTACAGGAACTAGAAAATCCGAAGAGTCAAGAGGCGTCCCTTTTAATTTCAGAAGATGGCGAAGAAATAGGCAAATACTTCAGAGAGAATAGAAATCCAGTAGAGTTCGAAGAATTGCCTTCCGTTATTGTAAATACGCTTATGGCGACGGAGGATGCCCGTTTCATCAACCATTCGGGAATTGATGTGCGTTCTATGGCGCGGGTATTATTCACTTTTGGTACCTCCGGAGGAGGTAGTACTATCTCCCAGCAATTAGCAAAGAATTTATTTCATACCCGCTCGCTAGAATATGGGGAAGATGATCCGATTTACATGGGGTTGTTAATGAAAGTGGGCGGACTTAAGACGGCGATTGCAAAAGTGAAAGAATGGATTTTAGCCATCAAATTAGAACGTCGTTACACAAAGCAAGAGATCCTTGCTATGTATTTGAATGAAGTGAGTTTTGGGAATAATGCCTATGGCATTCAAGTCGCTTGCCGTACTTACTTCCAGAAAAACGTCCAAACCGTCAGCTATGCCGAAGCAGCAACGCTGATCGGATTATTACAAAACCCGTCTTTATACGACCCTCGCTTACGTCCAGAACGTACTCTCGCTCGCCGAAATACCGTGTTAGATCAATTAGCGAAATACGAATTTGTAACGGAAGAGGATGCAGAAAAAATGAAAACGGATCCATTGAATCTACATTATAAAGTAGAGAATCAGAATACGGGTTCCGCCCCCTATTTACGGGAATCTATTCGTAAAGAAATTTTAGGCGTCCTACAAGAGATTAATAAAGATCGCCCAGAGGATCAACAGTTAAACCTATATACGAGCGGCTTGCGCATTCATACAACGATCGACTCCCGCATGCAAAAATATGCACAAGATGCGGTACAAGAGCACATGAAGGCGGAACAAATTGCTTTCAATCAGCATTGGGCAGGACGCAATCCCTGGGTAAATGAAAAGATGCAAGAGTTAAAAGGCTTTATTTCTACTGCGATGAAGCGCACGCAACGGTACCGAGATTTGATGGAGGCCTATAATAATGATGAAATGCGTGTTTGGGAAGAATTAAAACGTCCCATTAAAATGACTGTTTTCTCTTATCACGGGGACATCGACACCACCTTAAGTCCATTGGATTCCATGCGTTATTATAAACGCATTCTAAATATTGGCATGATGTCCATGGATCCGACGAACGGACACGTAAAATCCTGGATAGGGGGAATTAATTATAAGTACTTTAAGTATGATCATATTTCCCAAAGTAAGCGCCAACCCGGCTCTACTTTCAAGCCATTCGTCTATGGTGCTGCCATTGAAAATGAAATAGCAACGCCTTGCGATAAGTATGTGGATGAACCCGTGACTTTTGGTACGGAGGATGGATTAACGAATGATACGTGGACTCCTCAAAACTCTGACGGCAAATACAGCTACGAAAACTTGACCCTTCGCCGTGCGATGGGACGTTCGATTAACACCATATCGGCCAAATTAATGAAGGCAATGGGTGCGAGTAAAATTGCAGATTTTGCCCATAAAGCTGGAATTACAAGTCCACTTTATGAAGGTCCGTCACTTTGCCTAGGTACTTCAGAGGTTTCGGTCTTAGAACAAGTTTCTGCCTATAGCACCTTTGCGAATGGAGGTGAAAAAATCGATCCTATTATCATTCTTAAGATTACGGATAAAAATGGCGTGGTATTAAGGGAATTCTCCCCTACGGCTAAAGCGGTAATGAAACCAGAAACCGCCTACCTGATGACCTTTATGTTACAAGGAGCTGTACGTGAACCCGGCGGAACGGCCGAGGGTCTAAACCGAAGCTCCATCGCAGCTGGAAATGAAATAGGAGCAAAAACGGGTACAACCTCGAATTTCTCTGATGGTTGGTTCATGGGAGTTACCCAAAAACTAGTCACTGGAGTTTGGGTTGGTGGCGATGACCGAAGTATTCACTTTAGAAATATAAGTTTAGGACAAGGTGCTAAAATGGCCATGCCTGCCTTTACTAAATTCATGGAAAAAGTCTACGCTGATCGATCGCTCGCCTTAGATGGGTATCAAAAAATGCCCTTTATCAAACCCGAAAACATCGTTTTTGACTTTAGCTGCGTAGGTGGTATCGGTGGGGATTCCACGCTAATTAGTTCCACTGCAACCGCCTTACCCTAATGAGAATTTTAGCCTTCGTTTTTATTATCCTTTTTACTTTTGCCTGCAGTACAAAGAAAACGGGTGAAGAACTTGCCAAAGAAAATTGCAGTTCCTGTCACAAGTTTCCAGATCCAAGTCTTTTGGACAAAAAGACCTGGAACGACCAAGTGCTGATGGATATGTCCTACCGTTTCGGCATGCGCAACAAGTTTGAATTAGCAGCAAAAATTACGGAGGAGCAATTTCAGACAGCTGTAGACCTAAATATCTTTCCAGATACACCGGCTATGAGCGTGGAAGATTGGCAGGCAATTGTTGATTATTATGTGACAAACGCACCAGAAAATCCCCTTCCTCAAAAAGCGAAAAGTCCCATCTCTTCCCAAACATTCAATTTCAAAAAGGAAGACTTCCTATCCCCTTCCCAAATACAAGGACGAGTTACCTCCATTAAAGTGCACCCCTCTAAATCCGAGGCTTGGATAGGAATGAATACCAATGAAACGGTAATTATAGACAGCAAACTTCAAGTTAGCTCTATCATTCGAACCCCTAGCCCTAATGTCAACACCGCCTTTATTCAAGGGAAGACCTATCTTTTAAGTATTGGAAAAACACTTCCGAATGATGAAAAAATTGGGGAATTGTTTCAGGTTAATTCAGGCGGAAAACTTGCTAAATTAGTCGATGGCTTAAAGCGTCCAGTCGATATGCAAGTAGCCGATTTTAATGGTGATGGCACAATGGATTATCTACTCTGCGAATATGGATACCAAGCAGGACAGTTGGTTTGGGTGGATGGAAAATCAAAAGAGCGGCATCTGTTAAAGTCGCAGCCAGGCGCCAGAAATGTCATTATTAAAGACTACTCGAAGGATGGGATACCAGATATACTAGTCTTGATGGCGGAGGCGAAAGAAGGTGTTTCCTTATTTATAAACAAGGGTCTAGGAATGTTTGTTGAAAAACCGCTGCTACAATTTGAGTCGGTTTGGGGAAGCAGTTTTATGGAAGTGGCTGATTTGAACCAGGATGGATTTGATGATATCGTCATTTCTACTGGAGACAATGCCGACAATTCCATTAGCAAAAAAGCCTACCATGGTGTCCATTTATTTATGAACGATGGAAAGAACAACTTCAAAGAGGCATATTTCTACCCTGCCTATGGTGCCACTAAAACGCTCGCACGTGATTTTGATGCGGATGGAGATATAGATTTAGCGATGATTGCCTTCTTTTCTGAAAACGACCACGGCAAAAACGAATCGTTTTTATACTTCCAAAACCAAGGAAAGCTACAATTTCAAGTAAGTAACTTAAACCTTCCAGATGATGCGCGTTATATGGCCATGGATGCCGGTGATTTCGACAAAGATGGGGATATAGACCTGCTTCTGGGTAATTTTCAATTTGGAAAACCAAAGCCAGGCGTTATACTAACACCTGGCCTTCAGATTAGACTTTTAAGAAATACGATTCGTTAATTAAGTTTTGCCCCCTTAGGAATGAAAGTTTGTGCACTTGCACTTTGGCTTAAATAAGACGAACCATAGTTCCAATCGACCTTTTGCTTATGACCCTTAAAGGTATAGCTAAATGCTTGCCCAGGCTTCACATTCGCTTTTACGAAAACACCTTGTTGTGGTTTGAACACCCGCATCGGCCCTCTGTTTTGAAAAGCTATAAAGGCTAATTCGGATCCCACTTGAATACCCACCAGAGATTTCGCATCCGCTGAGACCATCATCCCTGAATTTTGGGCATAAGTGAATCCTTTGCCGTTTCCTAATAAAACCCCGCCATTCGAAGCATCGTAACGACCCATAGCCACCTCGTTCGCAAAGTTATTCCCCACATAGAGAATATCTAAATAACCGTCCGAATTCACATCCAAAATCTGCATCCCATTTAAAGACGATAATTGTGCCATATCAGGCAAAGCCTTTGCTTTAAAATGGCCTCCCCCTAGATTCTCCATATACATCGATGCATTTTCCGTAAAGGATAATTTAGAGGCCTTCGCCTTCTCTTTTTCCGTTAAGAAATCATCTTGCGTGATCTTTCCGTAGTCCTTGTAATATACCCAGCGCTGACGTGTAGAATTTAGTTGTTTGTGAACATCGTCTTTCCCAAACAAGGGCGCTGAAACGGGAGTACCAGCCGCGCTTTGGAAATAAACAAAGGGGAATATATCATATACCCCATTCCCATCCACATCGCCATGTAAAACATCTACTGGCTGCTTCGCATTTGCACGCAATAAGGTATTCTTTCCCATATTACCCGCTACTAAGTCCACATCACCATCCTGGTCAAAATCTGCCGCTGCTACCGATCCCCAAAGACCCGTTATCTCCTCTAATCCCGTCTTTTCTAATTTTACCAAATGCCCTTTCTCGTTTTGATAAATCTGAATCGGCATAAACTCTCCAGCAACCACTAAATCTGACCAACCATCGTTGTTCACATCCGTCCAAACCGCATCACAAGCTAACCCAGGTTTCAATAAATCTGGTGCCCATTTCGACGTCAAATCCGTATATTTAATCGATCCTGATTTTGAATCATTACGCAACAAACGAGATGGCGTTCCTTGTGGATAAGAGAACGGAACATTACGTCCACTCACATAAAGATCTAAATCGCCATCCTTATCAAAATCAACGGCACGAACTGCCGCATTACTCTCTGTGAAAGTAGGTAAGGCTGAAGCGACTAAACTAAAGTTCCCTTTCCCATCATTCGCATACACCACATCTTGAAAACTCGCTGCACCTATTTTCCCCTCTGTTCCCCCTCTAGCAATATATAAATCCAAATCCCCATCGCCGTCCATATCAATTAATAGCGATCCTAAGTCCTCCCCTAATTTTTCCTTCTTCTCCGCCATCCCTTCTAGGAATTTCGCTACGAATTTTCCGGACGGCTGTTGTAGATAGATGATCCCTGAATAAAACTTAGCTCCTCCCACGAAGAAATCTTCCAAACCATCGCCATTCACATCCCCTACCGAAGCACCTGGCCCCAATTGAGACATTTTGAAAGGGGTTAAACTTTGGAAATTAAAATCAATAAAGTCTAATTCCTTGTGCACGTCCGTTAATTGCATTTGATCCGTTACATCTTGCAATAGGGGTGCTTGTGTCTGGTATAAAGAAACATAAGGCTGTTTTGCATCCGAAATTTTTACTTTCATGAGCTTATCCACCCCAGGTCGAGTAATTACCTGCATCGAATCATTGGGCCAAATAATCCTCAATTCCTTGATCTTTTGCTTTGCCCCTAAACCGATATGAGCCACGGCCTCCACACTAGATAAATAACCTCTATAAGGCGAATTCTCGTAATAGAAATAGGTGCCGTCTGCATAAACTCCTTCGATTCGGGTTCCAATTCCTTGCGTATTTTGGCCTTTCCCCTCAAACTTCACACGCAAATAATGCCCTTTATCTGCATTCGTTTCTACCGTATTGTTCTTATAAACAAATGCCTCGTCATTAATATTATTGACCACATAATCTAAGTCTCCATCGTTATCCAAATCCCCGTAGGAAGCTCCATTCGAGAAAGACGGACGCTGGATTCCCCAAGCCGCACTCACATCGTCAAAATGCATCCCGCCCTTATTCTTAAAGGCATAATTATTTACCTTAATAACCGGCATTTGCTCTAATAGAATCGCATCCGATGCTAATCTTGCAGAGTTCGCACGGTATAACATAAAATCACGATCCGTCACGTCCCGAGGAAAACCATTAGTGATCATCAAATCACGGAAACCATCATTATCAAAATCTGCCAAAGAAGGGCACCAGCTCCACTCTGTTTCTGCCATGCCAGCCATCAAACTAATCTCCTGGAAAGGCGCAGGAGAACCATCCGCCTTTTTACCTGCATTTAATTGTAAGGTATTACGCATGTATTGATACGTATAACCGTGTATATCACTGTTTTGGTAGGACTGGTAGCTATTAGGCGGCGCTAATTGCTTCTTACGCTCATTGTCCTTCGGTAACATATCCAAGGCCACGATATCAGGACGTCCATCATTATTGATATCCGCCACATCATTCCCCATCGCCGATAAACTGGTGTGCTTGAAATACGCTTTAGCCTGATCCGTAAACGTCCCATCATGATTATTGATGTACAAAATATCATCCGACACATAATCATTCGTCACATAGATATCTGGCCAATTATCTTGGTTGATATCACAGATATTAATCCCTAAACCATATCCCTCAATAGTTATTCCTGCCTGTTTCGATACATTCGTAAATACGGGATGATTTTTTTCTTTTGACCACTCATTGCGATATAAACGATCGGTATTCGGATACGATCCATCCGTTACTTTAGGACGATAAAGTGACGGCACTTGATCAATTACGTCGGTCAAAACATATAAGTCCAAATCCCCATCCCGATCATAATCAAAGAAAGCCGCATGTTCGCTATGGCCCGAATCATTGATTCCATACTCCGCTGCCATCTCCTTAAAACTAGGCTTACCCGCCTTAATTCCTTGGTTCACGAAGAGCATATTTTGGCGATCACGTTCTGCATTTTTCATCGTCGCAGAAACATACACATCTAATAAGCCATCCCCATTGATATCCACAATACTCACGCCAGAACACCAGCGATCTTTTGTGTCTAAACCAGCCGCTTTACCTAACTCTTCAAACTTCATCTCCCCTTTGTTCAAATACAAAGTAGCATTGGCCTGAGAGCCCGAGAAAATGATATCCAAAAGCCCATCATTATTAAAATCTCCCATACCCACGCCGCTTCCGTTGTAGAGGTATTCATACTTCAAAATACTCAAGGAGTCATTCTCCACGATCTTATTTGAAAAATGAATACCGGTATCATCACCGGATAAAAGCTCAAAAGTAGTGGCGTTTTTACAAGAGAAAACTAGAAACGAAAAAATGATAAATAAGTAGGCGTTTATATACTTCATAGGGTTATTTTAAACTTAAGCGAAAATAAAAAAGGTGGGATTAATATCCCACCTTTTTTAAAGAAAATTAGAACAAATTAATATCCTGGGTTTTGCTTCAAGATTGAAGTTCCTTGGATGTCAATTTGAGATTGAGGGATAGGTAAATACTTATCCGTCGCTTGGTAAGATGCTCCACCAAACTTAGTTACTAAGTACTTAGACTCATACGCTAAATAAGCATTTAACGTAGTTGCATCAATACCCCAACGAACTAAGTCGAAGAAACGGTGACCTTCAGTCGCTAATTCTAATAAACGCTCCATACGAACCGCCTTTTGAGCAGACGCCTTATCAGCAAATGCTGTATAAGGAGAGATTACGTAGTTAGCCTCAGCAACACCACCTTTCATTACGAAACCTGCAGGGTTAGCCGCACGAGCACGAACTTGGTTGATGTAACCTAAAGCAGTAGTTAATGAACCAGCTTCGATTTCAGCCTCAGCAGCCATTAATAATACGTCAGCAAAACGAATGATATTGAAATTCAACGTTGCATAACCACGTGTCCATGAAGAACCGTCCGTTAATGTATTCTCTTGACGCTTGTAATAAACGTATTTCTTAGGAGAATAAGGACCAGCGTAATCTTGCTTACGAATCCAGTTAGCACCCGGGTGCTCGATCCAGTCTAAGTATTGGATACCACGACGACCGATAGTGTGGTCAATACGTGGATCTAATGTACCTGCATCTTCTGTAAACGCAGCAGATGAAGCGATAAGAAAGTCATTCTTCACAGCATTCGCAGTAGAGTTATAATCTGGAGCACCTGCTGTCTCAGTTAAGATAGGTAAACCACCTACTGTACGATACGCATTAGCTAGAGAGAACGAAGGTTGAAAGAATCCGCAGCAGTTACCTGGACCATCAGAACCCGTGTTATATGGGTAGTTCAAGTCATCGAAACCGTTCGCGTTATTCACGTTACCTGTGTTCATTGAAGATTGGATAGCGAAAATAGCCTCCTCATTGTTGTCAAACTCTGCATTGAATAAATCAGCAAACTTAGCAACTAAACCATACTTCTTACCATTCGTAGTAACACCGTTCGCAATTACGTCATTTAACTTCGCTTTCGCGTCAGCAAACTTTCCTTGGAACAATAACACTTTACCTAAATAAGCCTCAGCAGCCCACTTGTTCGCACGACCTGCAGACGAAGACGTTGCTGGCAAGTTTGCAAATGCATACGCAAAATCAGCTTCGATCTTATCCCAGAATGCTTCTGTATTAGCTACTTTTTCGATACCTTTTCCGTAATCTAACGTCTCATCCACATAAGGAACAGAGTTAAATAACTTCTTTAATTCGAAGTAGTAGTGACCACGTAAGAAACGTGCCTCCGCAACAATACGCGTCTTATCAGCAGCAGATAATTCTTTCGAACCATTCGCTAAGTTGATAGTCGCATTACAACGAGCGATACCTTCGTATTTTCCTTTCCACGTATCATTCAAGTCACCATCAGTAGCTTGAACCTCATAACGTTGCATAGTATTGATGTTCGAATAATCCCCTGGATCCGTTCCTTTGTTGTTCTCACCACCACGGATTGAACCCCAAACCCAGTTATTACCTGCAGCAAGACGAGAATAGCCTTTCGCAGCTAATTGAGCATAAGCACCTATTAAGGCACCTTCTACACCAGCTTTAGAAGATAATTGTGCTTGAGCCAAAGAGGCTGTAGGCGGAACTTCTAAAAACTGATCCTTACAAGCGAAGGTCAACGTCAGAGCTGACACACTCACTAAAGCGATTCGCTTTAAAATCTGATTATTTTTCATTTTATTATTCATTAAATATGGCTTTCGCTAATTAAAAAGTCAAGTTGATAGAAGCATTGAATGAACGAGTCACTGGATAGTTACCCACATCAATACCAAAACCTGTATCTGCCGCTCCACCTACACCTGGATCTAAACCTTTGTACTTAGTAAAAGTAAAGATGTTGTTAGCGGATAAAGTAAACTTCGCACGCTTGATACCTAACTTAGAAGTATAAGCTTTAGGAATGTTGTATCCTAATGAGATGTTTTGAACACGTAAGTAATCACCGTTCTCTACATACCATGAGTTAGCACCCGCTGAAGTAGACATGTTAGATGCTGATTCCCAGATAGGAGCACCTGCACTGTTTCCTAAAGCCGGAGTCCATGATTGCTTAGCGCGTTCCCCTTTACCTGATCCTTCAAACGTTCCGAAGAAGTCAGTAAACCACTTAGATTGGTTCCAGATTTGGTTTCCTACTGAAGCGTATAAATACGTAGCAAATTCAAAATCCTTATAAGTCAAACCTACATTAATACCACCTGTATAAGTTGGTACTGGAGAACCTAAGAACGTACGGTCATCCGTTGTGATTTTACCATCACCATTGATATCCGCATAACGGAAACGACCTACTCCTGAACCATCTTGAGAAGGAGCAGATGCTACTTCAGCTGCAGAACCGAAATATCCGATTACTTTGTAACCGTAGAAAGAAGATAATGATTGACCTACTTCCATACGTACTGGCGTAATTCCACGGAATGAACCACCTGTTAAATTAGTGATCCCTGGAGCAAATGCAACGATTTCGTTCTTCAAGAATGAATTGTTTAACGTTAGTTCATACTTGATATCAGAAGTCAATTTACCACGGTTAATGATTTGGAAATCAATACCTTGGTTACGCATCTTCGCTACGTTCACAGAAGGAGCAGACGCAGATGGTCCTACTACCGCTGGAAGTGGCACGTTGAATAATAGATCACGTGTATCTTTTCTCCAAACATCTAATACGATTTCCCACTTACCATTATAAAGAGTTGCATCAAAACCAATGTTCATTGTTTCTGAAGTCTCCCACTTAGCCGCTGGGTTACCGATACGAGAACGGTAGTATCCTTCGTTAGCTCCTGATGATTGACCATCAATAGCATAGTAAGATGATCCTTTATTAGCAGCATATAATGAATACTGGTTAGCTGGGTCAACGTTATTTGAGTTACCCATTAAACCCCAACCACCACGAATTTTTAAATCAGTGACAGCAGGAAGATCCTTCATAAACTCCTCAGAAGTTACTCTCCAAGCAGCAGATACTGCAGGGAATACACCGTAACGATTCTCAGAACCAAAACGAGATGATCCGTCACGACGAACAACTCCAGTTAAATAATACTTCTCATCGAAGTTATAATCTAACTTAGAGAATAGAGAGTAGAAATTAACACCTGAATACAAATTAGAGTTAACTACTGGAGATTGCACAGATGATAAAGTTACGAAGTCTGTATCCATTGAGAATGGATTGATACCTGAACCAGAGATCTGACGACCAGCACCTGTGTTCAATGCCTCCATACCTACTAAAGCTTTAACACCATGTTTTCTAAACTGGTATTTGTATGCTGCTGTATTTGTAAAAGTATAGGCAAAGTTATAACCTGATCCTTCATAGAATGAATCTGAAGCCTCTGGCTCAGAATCCCCTAAGTATTTGAAGTTATAATCTTTATATCCATAACCTGAATAATTACCACCGATTGATGTTTTCAAAATCAAATCTTTAATTGGCTCATACTCTACATAAACGTTACCAAATGCAGATGCATTGTAGTTGTTGTCCTTAGAGTTATTACGCATGATTTGACGAACTGGATTACGAGGGTTGTTAAAACCTGCCGCCTTAGTAGACGCAAAGCTTCCGAACTCATCGTATACAGGAATAGCTGTAGGCA
The DNA here is from genome assembly GCA_903907915.1 of uncultured Cytophagaceae bacterium. Classification (GTDB taxonomy): domain Bacteria; phylum Bacteroidota; class Bacteroidia; order Cytophagales; family Spirosomataceae; genus Aquirufa. Next base: position 14,382 of record CAIVPV010000121.1, on the reverse strand, counting down.
TACGGTAAGCAGATAAGAGTACTGACTCATCACCCGCAATACCTAAACCGTTGTTACCACCCCCTTGACCACGAACTGAACGGTACGTAAATTGTAAGTTTTCGCCTACACGTACTTTCTTTCCTAAATCGAACTCAGAGTTAAAACGTGCTGAATAACGTTTGAAATCATTCTCGATTAAGATACCTTGTTGCTCTTGTCCAGATAATCCTAAATAGAAACGACCTTTGTCAGTTCCACCGTTAATACCTAAAGAGTGACGCATAGTAGAACCGAAACGAGTAATTTCATCGAACCAGTTAGTACCTTCTTTATTTGTTTTGATCACAAATGTAGTCAAAGGATTCGCACCGAAAGCAGCCTGAGCTGCAGCTAAGTCACCAGAGTTCACACCATTTGCGCCATTAAAGTGCAAGTAAGTAGGTAAAGTAGCTTGCGCTGAAGTACCGTACTGAGGGTGAGTATAAGAAACTGCTGTACCGTTAGCCGCCGCGTTATTACGGAAAGCTACGTGAGTCCAATCAGCTTGCTCTTGAGGTGTTAACATTTTAGGAGCACCACCTACGTTAGGATCAGTACCACCGTACAATCCATCATAAGTAATCGTAATACCTTTATTACGCGTACCACGCTTAGTTGTGTAAACAATTACACCATTCGCTGCACGAGCACCATAGATAGAAGCCGCTGCCGCATCCTTAAGGACCGTTGTAGACTCGATATCATCAGGAGAAAGGAAATCTGTTGTTCCTACTGGAACTCCATCCACAACGTACAATGGCTCATTACCACCAAATGCACCGAAACCACGAACACGGATGATACTTGCAGTACCTGGTTGTCCGTTTGTGATTAAAGTAACACCGGCTACACGACCTTGTAATTGTTGCTCTACGTTACCTGAAGGTGCGATTTGCAAATCCTTCGCTTTAACGATAGAAGCAGCAGCAGTGGACTCTTTCTTGTTAGTCACAGAGTAACCAGTTACGATTACTTCATCTAACTGAGAATTATCTTCTGTTAACGTTACGTTAATAGAGGCTTGAGAACCTACAGTAACGGATTGTGACTTATAGCCTACAGCTGAAATGTTTAAAACAGCTGATCCAGACTTAACAGATACGGAGAACGTACCATTAACATCTGTAGTTGCTCCTGTGTTAGTTCCTTTTACTAAGATACTGACACCTGGAATTCCCTGAGAATCTGTCCCAGAGACTTTACCTGAAACCTTGCGGTCTTGGGCAAATGACGAAAAGCTTCCTAGCATCACTATCGCTAGCAAAAGAAAGCTTCGTAGACTTTGGTAAAAATTGTTTTTCATAATAAAGATTAAGTTAGTTTTTAAATTAAATTTTTTGGGTTTACGTTTTACTAGTTCAATAGCCCTCCTTTCTGATTAGGTGAATAAATAGTTTAAACTTTAAATAGGTTTAGTCGTTAAACAAATCTTTAAATAATACAATAGCACGTGAAAACAACATCGGAAATAGATGACCAGCCTCAACTATGCTATACTATTACATACCCCCAAATATGTCCAATACTTCCAACCTTCACAAGTTTTCGGTTGATATTTTTTCATTTTTTTTATTTTAAATAGCAGTATTCTCTTAATAAGCTCTCAGGGGGGCTATTTTGCCTTTGTAATACAATAGAGAAAGATACTTTGGTCGGCAGATATGTCGATTTTGTCGTGAATTTGGAAGTAGGTAACCAAGGCATAACACATAGATAATGCGTGCATAATCTAGAAAGACCCTCCTTAGATAATTACAAAAAACACAAAGAAGAGATTTTTGCTTAATTTTGGACTATGTCATCCTTTGACCCTAAAATCCTCCTTCCTACCTTACCCGAAGATCCGGGGGTATATCGCTATTTTGACGAAAGCGGTACCATCATCTATATAGGTAAGGCGAAGAATTTAAAAAATAGAGTCAGCAGCTATTTCACCAATACGAAAGGAAAGGACAATAAGACGCGTCGACTTGTATCACAGATCCGTAAGCTGGAGTTCACTATCGTTCACTCAGAATTCGATGCGCTACTGCTAGAGAATACGCTGATCAAACAGTTTCAGCCCAAATACAATATCCTATTAAGGGATGACAAGACCTATCCTTTTATTTGTTTGACAAAGGAACGTTTCCCGCGCTTGATTACGGAACGTAGGATAAATCATACTTTGGGAACGTTTTTTGGACCTTATGCGAATCCTAAACAAATGAATGCGCTGCTCGAAATGTTACACCAGCTGTATCCTTTGCGGACATGTGCGCTTAATTTGAAGGAATCGAATATCGAGGCAGGGAAATTCAAGGTTTGTTTGGAATACCATATCGGTAATTGCAAGGGGCCTTGTGAGGGTTTAGAGCAGGACGTGCGCTATATGGAGTACATCGATCAGGTTTCGCAGATTTTGAAGGGGAATTACCAGAAAGCGAAAAGCTTCTTTATATCCCAAATGCAGGACGCCTCCACCCGCCACGCCTTTGAACAAGCGCAGGAGTGGAAAGAGAAATGGCATTTATTGGAAAACTTTCAAGCGAAGTCGACGGTCGTTAATCCATCGATCCATGATGTGGATGTGTTTTCGATCGTGTCGGATGAGTCTTTGGCCTATATCAATTTCATGAAGGTCATTAATGGAACGATTTTGCAATCGCAGACCTGGGAGGTGAAGAAAAAATTAGAGGAAGAGGAGGCAGAATTGTTGACGATGCTGATTTGGGAAAAAAGAGATCAGTTTCAGAGTAAGGCTAAAGAGATTATTACTAACATCCCCATGTCGATCGAATTTGAGGGGGTGAAAAATACCTTGCCGAATCAGGGCGACAAGCGAAAGCTGTTAGATATGTCCTTAAAGAACGTCTTGTATTTCCGTAAAGATAAGGCGGATCGCAAGGCAGCCGAAGAAAGTGGAGGGGATCGCAAGATGCGCGTGATGATCAAATTGAAAAATGATTTGCGGCTCACAGACTTGCCTAAACATATCGAATGTTTCGATAACTCGAACTTACAAGGGACTAATCCGGTCTCCGCGATGGTCTGTTTCATGAATTCTCTGCCTTCGAAAAAGGATTACCGCATCTTCACGCCTAAAACAGTGGAGGGGCCAGACGATTATGCCACGATGTTCGAGGTGATCACCCGAAGATATACGCGCTTATTAGAAGAAGAGGCCGAATTACCGAATCTGATTATCGTCGATGGAGGCAAGGGGCAGTTAAGTGCAGCCTGCGATGCGTTGAAGGCTATCGAATTGTATGGAAAGATTCCAATCATTGGTATTGCGAAACGTTTAGAGGAGATTTATTTCCCCGAGGATAGTTTGCCCTTATATATAGATAAGAAATCGGAATCGCTAAAATTGATTCAGCAGCTGCGGGATGAGGCGCACCGGTTTGGGATTACGGCGCATCGAAATAAGCGAAGTAAAAACTTTATTGTGTCACAATTAGAGACGATGGACGGGATTGGAAAGTTGACGGCGGAGAAATTACTGAAGACTTTTGGGACGGTGGCGAAGCTGAAGGAGGCGTCGGATGAGGATTTGGCCAAAGTCCTAGGCAAAATGAAAGCCCTCAAATTCAAAAAGCAACTAGAAAACCTCTAGAATTCAGATTTAAACTGATCCACATCGATCGCGCGGTAGTTTCGGTATACTTGTAAAATAATCGCCAAGGCAATCGCCATCTCACAAACTCCGACTACTAAGACAAACAGACTGAGGTAAAGCCCCTGCATCGATGGATCATTCTTCGAAAAGGCGACTAAATTCAAATTTGCTGCATTCAAAATCAGCTCAATGCCCATCAAGACAAAAATCGTATTCTTTTTCAACAGCAAAATCGTTAGACCTGTCGCGAAAAGAAAGGCGGATACCCACAAAAAATAAAGTACCGGAATATCAGTCATGGTTCTTCGCAACAAAGGTGGCACCTATTAAGGCAATCAATAAAAAGACTCCGGCTAATTCGAAGGGAAAAGCATATTCAGTCAACAAGCCTAAACCTACTTCTTTCAATTTGGAATCGCCAGTGACAGGAAGATTATTCATCCAGGGTCCTTTCGTAAATAACCAAAACAGGCCTAGAAAAAAAGATAATCCGATGGATAGCGGCAGTAGGCGACTCGACTCCCGAGTCATCAAATGATTTTTACTGGAAGCGGTATCGGTTTGGTTTGTTTGGTTTGTTTGATTCGTTTGATTCGTTAGCATAATCCCAAACAAGATCAAGATCAGCACCCCTCCTACATAAACTAAAAGATGTGCCACCGCTAATACGTCCGCATAAGCTAAAACATACAATCCGGCTAAACCGAGCATGGTTAGAAACATAGCTAATGCCGCGTGCAATAGATTTTTCGTCCATAACATAGACAAAGCACTTCCGCATATCAATAAGGCTAAAACCAAAAAAGCGATTACGAGCGGGCTCATTCGGCGTCTGGTTTAGGTTTTGGTTTGAAAACAGGCTTAAAGGCGGGTTTGAAGGCTGGTTTAGGTTTTTCTTCTGTAGTTCCTTCTGGCGCTTCCGATGTAGTCGCCGCAGCAGAGGCTACCGTTTTCGCCGCTTCTTTCTCCGCCACGAACTGCTCATATAAAGCACGCTTTTCAGCTGCCTGCTCCGGACTCAAATTCGCAAACTCGAAATTATGTTCCTTCACATCAAAGACCGAGAAATCGTATTCCGAGGTCATCGTCAAACATTCCGTGGGGCAAACTGTGGTGCAAAGGCCGCAGAAGCAGCATTTGGACATGTCAATATCAAATTTAGCGGCATATAAACGGATGGGTGAACCATCTGACGTGGTGCCTACTAAACCCGTCGCTTTAATCGGATCAATTTCAATGCAATCTACCGGACATACCTTCACACATTTATCACAGACGATGCAATCATCCATTTCGTTATGCAATTGGTAGCGGCCGTTGACCGGGGGTATCATTTGTTGTTGCGGGTATTGAAGTGTGACAATACCAGCTTGCTGATTAAAATAATCAGGGTCTTGGATATTTTGAATGCTGCGTTGCTTACGCGCCGCCCAGGCATGCTTCCACGTCAAAGCCATCCCCTTTCGGATACTCTGAATTCCCTCTAAAATGGACTGAAAATAAGCTTTCATCTTAAAAATAGATCGCTGGATAAGTCGATGGATCGGATTCGCGCATAATCTCATAGACCGCATCCACCACATTTTCTGTATTAGGCTTAGAGAAATAATCCCCATCCGAACTGTAGGCAGGACGGTGAGCAGTAGCAGCAATACAAACAGCTGGACTTTCTAACCAAGTAAATGCTCCCTGTTTGTCCAAAACTTCCTGCATCATATAGGCCGTTGCTCCTCCCGGCATATCTTCATCTGCGAAGATGACCCGGTGTGTCTTTTGAATCGACGCTAAAATACTATGATGGCGATCAAATGGCAATAAAGTCTGCGCATCAATCACTTCCACTGAAATCCCTAATCCTGCCAAAGTCTCCGCCGCCTCCATCACAATTCGGCACATAGAACCATAGGTGACTACGGTAATATCGGTTCCTTCTCGCAAAATTTCTGTAACGCCTAAAGGCACTTCGATCTCATCTAAATTAGTGGGCATCGGCTCCTTTAAACGATATCCATTCAAACATTCAATCACAATTCCAGGGTCATCCCCTTTCAATAAAGTGCGGTACATCCCGGCCGCTTGTGTCATATTGCGTGGCACACAGAAATGTACTCCTCGTAAACCATTAATTAAAACAGCCATAGGGCTACCAGAATGCCAAATTCCCTCCAAACGATGTCCCCTAGTTCGAACAATCATGGGCGCTTTTTGGCCTCCTGCGGTACGGTAATGTAAACAGGCCCAGTCATCCGATAAAATCGGGAATGGGTAAAATATATAATCCAAATATTGAATCTCTACAATCGGCTTCAAACCGCGCATCGAAGCGCCTATTCCCTGACCTACGATACTCACTTCGCGAATACCCGTATCCGTTACTTTAAGTGGTCCATAAATTTCTTGTAATCCGGCTAGGGTTTGATTTACATCCCCTATTTTCCCTACATCCTCACCTAAGATAAATACCCGTGGATCGGCTAAAAATTGAGCAAATGCTTTGTTCAAAATCTCTCTCCCATCGACCAAAGCCGGCTCTTTTTCATAAGTCGGCTTTACGCCCTTAATTAATAGAGGGGACTCATCGGACTCACTCATTTGGTGAGAACTAAAGCGTCTGCGGTTTACTTTCTCCAGGTCATCTAACCATTTACGGAGTAATTTTACGGCAGGACCTTGATAAAAACGGAAGGCCCGTAAAGTCTTGCGACCCGCTCGAACTAAATCACTGAAAATAGGATAAGGTAAGGCATTTAATTCATCCAGAATGGGTTGCAAAAGACCCGGTTCATTAGTGGATTCCAAAAGACTTTTTGCAATGCGTAAAAAGCCTTTTTTATCTACATCAACCGATGCCATATAAGCGGCAAAAGCCTCTTTTTGGTATTTCCTCGCTAATACAACGGCCTCCTCATCGATAGCCTTTAACTGATCTTCTGAAGCGAAATTTTCAGCTAAAACCCATTCGCGGAACAAGGCATTACAATCCGCTTCCTGTTCCCAAGCTAATCGCTCAGAGGATTTATAGCGTTCGTGCGAACCGGAGGCAGAGTGACCCTGCGGTTGTGTACATTCAATCACGTGGACTAAGCAAGGAACAAAGTCTTTTCGAGCTAATTCCGCCGCGCGCTGATAGGCCGCCACTAATCCCGGGTAATCCCAGGCTTTCACTTGTATTATTTCTACTCCTTTTTCCTGCTCATTACGCTGAAATCCAGCTAAAACCTTCGAAATAGATGATTTTGTCGTTTGAAATTCAATGGGAACCGAAATACCATAACCATCATCCCAAACAGAGAAAATGATCGGTATTTGCAACACGCCTGCCGCATTAATACACTCAAAAAACATGCCTTCTGATGTGGATGCGTCCCCAATCGTGGTGAAACAAATTTCTTGGCCCTGTTTCGAGAAAAGAGCTTGATGATCTTTAAGATCCGCTCTTTCACGGTACATTTTCGAGGCATAAGCAATTCCCAAAGCACGAGGTATTTGACCCGCAGTAGAGGATATACCTGCAACCGTATTATAACGTGAAGTTTGATCCACCCATTTACCCTTTTCATCTAACCAACGCGTCGCATGGTGGTTGTTCATCTGACGACCCCCAGAATGCGGATCGAATTGAATATCCGGATGTCCGTACAGCTGAGCAAAATACTGTGGCCAAGTTAAATCACCGATAGCTGCACCTATCGTTTGATCCCGATAATAACCCGAAACATAGTCCCCTGGGCGCATAGATCGAGCTAAAGCGATTTGGCATAACTCTTTACCATCCCCATAAATACCAAATTTTGCCCGTCCTGAAAACACCTCTTTGCGCACTAAAAGACTACAGGCACGGCTGATAACAGCTAGGCGATAGTCCTCTACTACCCGGATAGGGTCGAACGTAAGATTAGGCTTAGAAAAAGTAAATGAATTCAAATGCTGGGTCTTATTAAACACGTAAAAATACAATAAAATCCTCGCCCTCCAAACAGAATCCGGTCAAGAAACTTGGCGAAATCTTTTATTGTTTATAGATTTGAACCATATATAAAACCAATGAAAATAGTATGAAAAAAATAATCGCCCTATTTGCCCTAATTTTAGGCTTTGCATTTACTTCGAATGCGCAAGGTGCTTTGAAGTTCAAGCAAGAAAAACATGATTTTGGAACGATCACAGAAGGAACTATAGCTACGTATAGCTTTGAATTCACTAATACTGGAAAAACACCCGTAGTTATTTCTAACGTTCAGCCTTCATGTGGTTGTACAACTCCAGATTGGACTAGAGAGCCTGTTATGCCAGGTAAAACAGGTAAAGTAACAGCGTCATATAATTCAGCAGGACGTCCAGGAACCTTCAATAAAACCGTTACTGTGATAAACAATGGTGAGGCATCGCAAATTGTTTTAGCCATTCAAGGTAGTGTGGCTGCGAAAAAATAATTCGATGCACTTCATAAATAAGGCTCTCTGTTCATAACAGAGAGCCTTTTTTATTAGTCACGGTTCTTGAGACCTTCTGTTTCTCGCAGCTTATTAATCCATCCTGCAATCTTCAAGACGTCTGCCTTAGGAACGTGGCTCATAGGTGCCATTTCGGTCGCATAGTCAGGCCAGTTTTGCGGATTAGGTTTATATACCAATGCCAAAATCTGCGCATTCGAATAATTTCTTTTCGCTATATCCGTGAAGGCAGGTCCGATTAATTTAGTGTCTTTCGCGTGGCAAGCGGAGCAGGTGTGCTTCTTCAATAAACCAGCAATGCCTAATTCATAACCCATCGAGTTTTTAACAACTCCTATTTGCGTTACCTTCGTGAAGATTTCGTCCTGAGGTGCCGCCGCTACTAAAGCGGGTCCAGCCGGAATCTGATTCAAGGTATAATAAGCCGTTTCGTGTAATAAGGGATCTCCCTTTTCATTCAGAACACCCTTCAAGATGAATTCGTGGATGAAAAATTGGCGAATTCCATCGATCGAGATACGCACCTTCTTGTGATCGGCAGAAACCTCAACCCCTTTGATCTTTAAGTCTTTTAACTCAATAATAGGACTGCCGTATTGGTGTTGGTATTTATAGATATATGAACGAATCGCATAAGATGCCGCTTTCTTCACCGAATTCACATCCACTGGCTGCGTAAAGCTAAATTCAAAGCCATCTGATTTTGCCTTAATCATATCAATCTCAAAAGGCATAATCCCATTCCAAAATAAGCGTTGTAAACCGAAATCATCTTTTCCCGTGCTACCCCATCCGCGAGAGGTCATCCCTACGAACATGCTACCATCTAGACCAAAACGTTCTCTTAATATACCCGACTGAAAGCCTTCGCGGTAGTTAATCGCAAATCCTTGATACACGCCATTGATTTTCTCTAAACCCATACGCATCACCTTGGATTGCCCCTGATCTGACACGAAATACTGCCCCGGGAAAGGACTGAACTTGCCTTTCGTTGTGTCTTGTAGCACATCTGAAGTCGAAATCCCCATAATCGCATGAGGGAACCAAACCGCCGGCAATTTAATCTTCGGATTTTTCTTCGCTGCCTCAAACATAGGCGAGCCATTATCTTGAATCTCTTCTAAGCTAAGTTTCAATGGGCTGTTAGGTTCTTTCGCCCATTTAAGACCGCCTGGATTCCCAGCAAAATCTCCCTTGGCTAGGTGAGTCACCCGACCTGAACCGACCCAATCCCCCTGGTTTTCACCGTAGAAAAGATCACCTTCGTCGTTAAAGCTATAACCAGCGGGGGAACGTAATCCACCTGCAAAAGGCTCCATTTTCCCGTCTGGAGAGATTTTAACGAACCAGCCGCGCCATTTGGCAAACTTACCTTCACCAAATCCCACCCACGCTAAATTCAAACTCACCCACATATCCCCGTTCTTATCGAAAACTGGGCCATAGGTATATTCGTGGTAATTCCCGGATATATCGAATTGATAGACCGGCTCATATAAATCTGCTACTCCGTCGCGATCGGTATCCGAAATCTTCGTCAATTCCCCCCGTTGTGAGCAATAAAAAACGCCATCCTTGTACGCCAGACCCAATACCTCGTGCAAACCGCTAGCAAAACGACGGTAATACGTCTGATGGCTTGATTTTTGGTACGGATTCTCTACAATCCAAATCTCCCCTCTTCGCGTACTAACCGCTAAGCGGCCATCCGGCATCGGTGCTAAACCTCCTATCTCTAAATAAATCTCTTTAGGAATCGGTAGGGTTTTAATTTCGTAATAATCTTGCTCCTTTTTAGGAGTCGGTTTTGTTTGTGCAAAAGCGCCTAAGGCTAGCGTAAACAAAAGAACAAAAGCTGTATATTTTTTCATCGTTACCAAATCAAGTCATAAGTTAGTTGCGCCCCCGTAAATGGCACGCGAATTTGTTGCGATCCAGACGCCGTTTTAAGTAGTTCGGCTGCGGCCCCTTTCCATTCTATGAAATTGCCCGGCTGTGAAGCAAGACCGTTTTGTAAAATCGATAAATGATAACCTGTTGCTAGAACTGCCTCCACCTCATTCTTTTGCGGACTCGCTCCCACTAAAGTCAGTGTACGACGTAAACCATTTCCAGCGGGCTGAATACGATCTTCTAATTTCAATTTCGCCGCTGGCCATTCGTACATAAATACGGGACGACCCGCTTCTAAGCGATATCCTTTGTATACTAAATCAGTCGAATCTGGCTGTGCTTGGTGAGCTAAGACTAAGGGGAATTTTCCATCTTGGACCACCGTTAAACCAAGCGGTTCTGAGGTTTGAGGTTCGCCACGGTTATCCCACATTTGGGTGGCATCTAAGAATTTGCCTCGCCAAACCTGCAAGATCGCTCCTTGCTTCAAATCATAGGTATAATGCACGCCAGCAGGATCCCCTACTTGAATGATGTACATCTTTTTCTTACCTAAATGGAAAGCAAATGAACGCTGTAAAACGGGTTCTGCATTTGCCTTCACTTCAATTAATCCCACTGCATCTGGGTCTAAAAGTGAGGTTCTATCATGCATCGAAACTAAACGAGAGCCGATTCGCTTTACATTTAAACCTAAGGCTTTTGGACCCCAAGGGAAATCTTTGATATGAATAATTTCCAATTGATGTTTACCTGCCTTCAAGAAGGTGGAAGCAGGCACCATTTCATTAAACCAATGAGCTCCTTGATTCAACACAACTCCATCCACTTTCAATTCACCTGAACCTGTCCAATACGTTTGGAATTCATAATTATCATCTTCCGGAATCGTTAATTCAGCTTTATAATGAATTAAGAAATCAGTATTTGCTGGAATTACTCGGTAGGTTAAGGCAGGTATTTTCCCTGTTGTAACGGGTTTCGTAGTGGGAATAATGGGCTCGGTGAATTTGCCCGTATAATAATCGTAGGACACTTCCCCTAAGGAAGCCGTTGGTTTCTCATAGGTCTCAAATCGAATATTCCTAAAAGCAACTGGACCGTGATCCCCTTGAATCAGGATAGGGCCAAAGGGTGCTTCTTTGTCAAAAATCGCGCCACGAGTCATCCCCGAAACTTCGATGTTTTCCTGTACGAGTATGCCATTCAAAATCACTTTCTTAAAGATGGCGTTCGCTATTTTATGGCCACTCGCATCAAAGCGAGGTGCTTGAAAATCAATTTCTAAAGTCTGCCATAAACCTGGCGCTTTACTAGCGTTTTGACGCGGAGCATACCCCTCATAGCCTTCTTTTCCCTTTCCTCGTGCATCATCCCAACGCTCATAAATACCGCCACAATCATCAAATCTGACGGTCTTCTTACCCCAAGAGTCATAGAGTTGAACCTCGTAACGCCCTTGTAAGTAAATACCAGAATTCATGCCTTTAGGAAGCATAAAATCCACTAAAAGACGAATGTCGCCATGCTGCATTGTAGACTTCAAATCATCCGTCCGATGGTATTTTTCGCCTCTGAGCGTATTGACTATGACACCTTTCCCCGGACTTACCTGAAAAAGCGTATCGGAATATTTCGAGAATACAGACTGCTCAATCGTCCAATTTTTACTCGGTTGGTCGAAGGCAGACAAGTCTGTCAATGGAATCGATTGCTGCGCCATTCCAAAAAAGGGCATCGAACACAGCATCGAAAAGAGCAATTTCTTCATAGCAAATTGTAGGTTTAGTCAAATCTACCGAAAATCATTTGGCCTTTTCATCGGCACAATCAGGACACTGGTAGAAATTATAATGGAAATATAAGGAAGATTCTCTTAATTTGAATTCTCTGTTATGTAAAAAGCAGTATAAAACCCATGAAAAATAAAACCTTTACAGTAAGGAACTTTTTATTGCACCTGTTTTTTTGGGCTTTTCTTATTATGCTTCCTATTCTTTTAGGGCCTAATTCGAACTCGAATAATCCGGAAGACATTCGACGTTCCTACTTTTGGATTTTCTATATGACTAGCTTCACGGTCATCAATATCCCCTTCTTTTACCTCAATACGGAGATTTTGCTCCCTAAATTACTTCGAGCAAAAGGGGTTGTCATTTATTTAGTGACACTTATCAGCACGATCGCATTGATGCTTTGGTTCCATGAAGAATTATTTCATTGGGCTTATACTCATTTTATTCAGCCAGATGGCCAAAGTGGAGGCTCAGGTGGCCCCAGAAGAGGGTCATTAATGCGGATGATCTTCCAGCTTTTGTTCTATGCGGCCATCGGTACTTCCTATCGATTGATTTCAGACCGAATGAAAGAAGATGAGGAGAAAAACGAACAAGAAAACGAGCGTTTAAAATCAGAACTGTCCTTCTTGCGATCGCAAATCAGCCCGCATTTCATGTTTAACGTATTGAATAGCGTGGTTTCTTTATCCCGGAGAAAACCCGAAATGGTGGAACCGGTAGTGGTAAAACTATCTGAATTAATGCGTTATATGATCTATGAAACGAATGATTCCATCGTTCCCATCAGTAAAGAGTTAACTTACTTAGAAAGTTATATTGACCTACAAAAGATTCGTTTTGGCGATGATATTCTTATTAATTTCAAACATGAAATAGGGCCTAAATCGAGCAGTATTGAGCCTATGCTACTGATTCCATTCGTTGAAAATGCGTTCAAACACGGCGTAGGCTTTATTGAAAATCCGACGATTGAAATAGAATTGAAGGACAGCTCGAAAGAATTAACCTTCCACGTTGCAAATAAAAAAGGCGCTTCGGTTAATGAACCAAAAGACGAGAGCTCAGGTATCGGTCTTGCTAATGTGAAACGCCGCCTAGAATTGCTTTATCCGAATAATCATAGTCTAGTTGTGAAAGAGTCCGATTCGGATTTTGAAATTACCCTCACCATTCAACACGTTTAATATGTCAGAGGAAAATTTAGTAGAGATTCCGGGCACCATTTTAAAATGCATGGCGGTGGATGATGAGAGTTTGGCTTTGGACTTAGTCGAAGATAATATTTCCAAAGTCCCCTTCCTCCAACTCGTTAAACGTTGTAGGAATGCAATGGAGGCTGTCGAGTATTTGGAAAACAATCCAGTCGATTTATTATTCCTTGATATACAAATGCCTGGCATGACGGGCTTGCAGTTTTTAGAAAGTTTAACGAAAAAGCCCATGGTTATTTTCGTAACAGCTTACCAACAATATGCGCTCGATGGATTTAATTTAGATGTCATCGATTACGTTTTGAAACCTATCAATTTCGAACGATTTTTAAAGGCAAGTCATAAAGCTGTAGACTACTTTAAAAGCAAACAAGTAACAACGAAAACAGCTGAAGCCCCTAAATTAGAGTTCCTATTCATACATGCGGATTATTCCTTAATGAAGATCATGCTGGAAGATATTTTGTACATCGAGGGCTTGAAAGACTACATTAAAATCCACCTAAGAACCCAAAAATTTCCCGTTGTTTGTCGCATGACGATGAAGTCCATTGAGGAGAAATTGCCCTCGACAGATTTTGTGAGGGTGCACAAGTCATTTATCGTTTCCTTAAGCAAAATGGAGTCGATTCGTAGCCAAAAAATTAAAATAGGCGAGAACCACATTCCGATTAGCGAAAGTTATTCTGAGCATTTTTACCAAATCATCGGCTATCAAAAGCAATAAATTGTAACTTTGAGAATTGACCGAACATTGACACATGTCCATTCTTAAAAAATTAGCTGGCGAAACACTTTCATACGGATTCAGTACGATCCTAGGTCGTTCACTGAATTTTTTATTGGTTTTCATCCACACAGCCGCTTTTTTACCTGCTGAATTAGGCGTAAACGTCAAGCTCTATGGCTATATGGCCATCGCCAATATTATCTATACCTACGGGATGGAGACGGCTTATTTCCGTTATGCGAAAGAAGCACCAGAACGTTATTATAACATCATTTTAACGGCCATCATCCTGACTTCGGGAATCTTTACCTTGGGATTATTTGTTTATGCCGATCCTTTAATGGCGCAACTAGGCTATGAAGGGAAAGGACAATTCATGCGCTGGTTGGCTTTGATTTTGGCTATCGATGCGGTGACGGCGATTCCTTTTGCACGGCTGCGTTTAGAGCATAAAATCTCCTTATTCGTTAAGGCCAAAACCGTTTCAATACTCATCAACATAGGCTTAAACTTGTTCTTTTTGGCCTTATTAAAGCCGATGCAGGAAGAACATTGGGGTCCTACATTTTTACAAAATTTGTATTTCCCGAGCATCGGTGCTGGTTATATATTCTTAGCGAACTTACTGGCTAATGCGAGTCTATTCTATTGGTTGCGGTCCTCCTTTGCT
>CAIVPV010000120.1 GCA_903907915.1 uncultured Cytophagaceae bacterium | reverse complement strand
GGGCGCTGTGATTCACGAAATCACGACTACGCTTATCCATTTCCACCGAATACCAGGTAAACAAACCCGCATAGATAAATCCTGGAATTCCGAAGAATCAGAATAAGTATATTTTCTCCGTGGGAAAAAACAATATTCCCGCAAAAATCACGGCAGAAACTGCCCCTGAGGCACCTAAGGAATTATAATTGGGATTATTTTTCTGTTTGAAATAGGTAGGTAAATCCGCCACTAAAATCGCCAGCAGATAAAAAATGATGAATAATTCGGACGCAATACTTGGAAATAATTGATTAAAAATCTGCTCTAATTGTACCCCAAAAAAGAAGAAGGAAAACAGATTAAAAAACAGGTGCATAAAATCAGCGTGGATAAATCCAGAACTAATAAAACGCCAATATTCGTTTCTGTGTTGAATCCGATACGGGTTCATGAGCATTTTCCCCATTAAGTCTGGCTTTTGCCAAGCCACCAGGGAAATAAAAATCGTCACAGCGATAAGTACAATCGAGACCATATAAGAACAAAACTACGTTAAACTTCTCGATCAACCAACCCGCTCATGAATTTTACCAAGGCTGATTTTTGGTCTGCCGAAATGGCTAAAGATTGAATTTCCGCAAAAGCGGCATCGAAATAAGTGCTAATCACAGCTTCTGTTTCCGCCTTTAGACCGAGCGAATCATAGATCGCGGTCACTGCTTTCACTTTTTCTGCAGCGTCGTACTCAGTGGCGGAAACCCAACGCGTTAAATCGGCTAATAAAGATCCCGTCGCTTTTTCAAACGCTTTTATCAGTAAATAGGTTTTTTTATTCGCTAAAATATCTCCGCCTGGCTGCTTCCCAAACTTCTCGGGATCACCATAGACGTCCAATAAATCATCTTTCAATTGAAATCCAAGACCGATGGTTTCTCCGATGCGGTAAAGGGAATCTGAAACTGATGCAGGCACCGAAGCCAGTAAACCGCCCATTTCCATGGAGAATCCGATCAAAACCGACGTTTTCAAGCGAATCATTTCGATATATTCTTCGACTTGCACATCATCCCGACTTTCGAAATTCATGTCGAATTGCTGTCCTTCGCACACTTCTGCGGCGATACGTGAAAGACGACCCAACAAGTGTTGAAAAGCTTCCAGGCTTAATCCTTGAACCTTATTCAAGTATTGGTAAGCATTCACTAGCATCACGTCTCCGGATAAAATAGCGATGTTGTCATTCCATTTTTCGTGCACTGTTTGCTTGCCACGACGTAAGGGCGCTTTATCCATTATGTCGTCGTGCATCAAAGTGAAATTATGGAAAATTTCAACCGATAAAGCCGCAGGAACTTGCTTTTCCCAGTCAGATTTGAACAAGGAATAAGTCAATAAACAAAGGACTGGACGAATTCGTTTGCCGCCTAAACTGAGGAGGTAATGGATGGGGTCATAGAGCTCGCTAGGGCTTTGGCCTATATCTAAACGACTAATTTCCTCTTCGAGGGCTGCTAAAAATTCTTTGTTCATTTTATCTATCTACTTCACCCATCACTAAATCTAAGGATCCAATAATGGCTACTAAATCTGCTAAATATGTCCCCTTCGCTAAATAGGGAAGGACGGACAAGTGGTGGAAAGAGCAAGCGCGCACTTTCAATCGTTGTGGAATATCCGAGCGACCATCCGAACGAATATAAAAACCGAGTTCTCCTTTCGGATTTTCGGCCCTTACATAGGCATCCATCGCTTTAGGACGGATCTTTTTAGGGACCAAAGCCTGAGGATCAAAATCCCTCGTCCTTTTCTCATCGCCTAGCAATGCCACTAAACATTGTTCAATAATCCTGATCGATTCCTCGGATTCACGCAGACGTACATGGTTGCGATCCCAACAATCTCCTACCGTACCCATCGCACCTTCTCCCACCGGAATGTCAAATTCTAATTCCGGATAAACCGAATAGCCATCGATTCTACGAAGGTCAAAAGGCAAACCAGAACCGCGCAATACCGGACCCGTACATCCATAATTAATCGCCGCATTCAGGGGCAAAACACCCACGCCTGCTGTCCGCTTAATGAATATACTATTATCCTCTACTAATTGTTTTACTTCTTTAATGGTATTCTTTAAAACAGGAATCAATTCCTGTATTTTCTCTTCAAATCCCAAAGGCAAATCATAGAACAGACCCCCCACCCACACATAATTATAGAGCATTCGGGCACCTGATAACCATTCCAGCAGTCGCTGAATGTCCTCTCGGTCCCGCATCAACCATAAAAAGGGTGTGTATGCTCCAATATCTAGTCCGTAAGTTCCGATCGCCACGAAGTGAGACGCGATCCGATTTAATTCCGCCACAAGTACGCGAATGTATTCAATGCGTTTAGGAAGCTTCCCTGTTAAATCCAGCATCTTTTCCACCGCCATCACATAGGCATGCTCCGAATTCATAGCCGCCATATAATCCAATCGATCCACATACGGGATGATTTGATTGAAAGGCATCGCCTCCGCATGTTTCTCGAAGCAACGGTGTAAATACCCTACATGAGGAACCACTTCCTTGATCCATTCTCCGTCAGAGATTACTTCTAATCGAATAACTCCGTGCGTTGATGGGTGCTGGGGTCCCAGGGAAATGATCATTTCCTCCGATTTCAAATCCTCCACGCGAAATTTATTCGGGTCGGAATTCTGAAAGTTTTCGGGAAGAAATTGATACTGGATGGGATTCATTAAACAAAAATGAGAAATCTAACGGGTAAAAATAAATTTTTACATCTATTTTTAGCAAAGGCTTTGGGGAAAAAAGAAATTATCCTACCTTTGCATTCCGTTTCGAGCAGAGGCGGATAAATGATTTATCTATTATGGCAAAGAAAGGAAATCGCATTCAAGTAATCTTAGAATGCACAGAGCACAAAGAAACTGGTCTTCCAGGCATGTCTCGCTACATCACGACAAAAAATCGTAAGAATACGACAGCACGTATTGAGTTAAGAAAATATAACTCTTTTTTGAAAAAAGTTACTTTACACAAAGAAATTAAATAGGTTGAACCATGGCTAAGAAAGTAGTTGCAACTCTGAAAAAAGAAGGCGGCGTTAAGTACGCTAAGATTATTAAGGCGGTTAAGAATCCTACTACAGGAGCTTATACCTTCAAAGAAGAAATCATCCTTCAAGATGACGTTAACGCTGCATTGAGAAACTAATTTTTCAAT
>CAIVPV010000119.1 GCA_903907915.1 uncultured Cytophagaceae bacterium | reverse complement strand
ACGCGCATTAATTGTAAGCGCTTCTTTTCGCCGCCTGACAGCTTTTCTACCGGAGTATATTGCTGGGAAGTAGGGAAGAGGAATTTGCTTAAAAACTGGCTTGGACTCAGCGATTCGTTCTTGCCGTATGGAATGACTTCGGCAATCTCGGTAATCGTGTCGATGACGCGTTGTTCCGGGCGGAAATCGAAGGCGATTTGGGTATAATAACCCACCACTAAGGTTTCACCTGGATCAATCGTTCCAGAATCTGGTTGTTCTAGTCCGGTTAATAGTTGCAAGAAAGTCGTTTTTCCGGCGCCGTTTTTTCCTACGATACCGATGCGGTCTTTCTTCTTAAAGGTGTAGGTGAAATCGTTGATGATCTTCTTGTCTCCCCATGCCTTTTTCAGGTGGTTGATTTCGATGATTTTATTGCCTAGGCGGGACATTTGGATATTTAATTCCAGTTTGCTGTCGTCTAGTTTCTTGTTTGCTTTTTCTTCTGTTTCGTAGAAGGCATCGATACGGGATTGAGATTTTGTTCCACGCGCTTTCGGCTGCTTGCGCATCCACTCGAGTTCTTTCCGGTATAGATTTTTTGCCTTCGAAACGCTGCTGGCATCAGATGCCTCGCGTTCCGCTTTTTTCTCTAAGAAGTAGCCGTAATTTCCCTCATAGGTATAGATGGAGCCATCAGCTAATTCCATCATTTTAGTGCAGACCTTGTCTAGGAAATAGCGGTCGTGGGATACGACTAAAACGGTTACGTTAGGCCCGGACATGATTCCTTCCAGCCATTCGATGGTTTCGATGTCCAAATGGTTAGTCGGCTCATCCAGAATCATAATATCTGGACTCTCGATTAAAAGTTTAGCGAGCGAGAGACGTTTCTTTTGGCCACCTGAAAGGGTGGAAACTTTTTGGTCGCCATCCGGAATACCTAAACGACTGATGATCTGTTTCGCACGCGCCTCATAATCCCAAGCATTGTGCGTCTCCATTAACGCAAATGAGTCTTCAAGCTCCTTCGGATCTCCAGACATCATGGCTTTTTCGTAGGATTTGATGGCTACGGCACTCGGTAAATCGTCGGAGAAAAGGTAATTAAGTACTTCTTCGTTTTCGGCGAAAATAGGATTTTGAGGTAGATAACCTACGCGGATTCCTTTACGGATGGAAATCTTTCCCTCGTCTGGAGTTTGCATCCCCATCAGGGATTCCATTAAAGTGGTTTTTCCCGTACCATTTTTTCCGATGAGGGCTACTTTTTCGCCTTTTTGGAGGCCAAAAAATAAATTCTTAAACACCCATCTTTCACCTAGGTTGCGAGAAATATTCTCCGCCGATAAATAATTCATTCGTTTGTTGTTGAGAATTCGATTAAGAATTCGATTCCATCTCTTCTTGTTTCATTTTACGCTTCAAGACGCGGCCTGAAACGCCGATGCTGACTTCATACAAACCTAACAGTGGAAACGCCACTAAGAGTTGTGAAATCACATCCGGAGAAGGGGTGATGATCGCCGCCACGATAAAAATGACAATAAGGGCATGTCTGCGATACTCCCGCATAAAGGACGGGGTTAAAATGCCTACTTGAGATAGCACAAAGGCCACCATGGGTAATTGGAAGGTAATTCCACAAGCCAAGGTTAACATCGCTAACAAAGAAATATAATCGTTGATGTCAAACTGATTCTGTATGGTCGGATCTAATTTAAAGTTCGCTAGGAAGTTAATGGCCATGGGTGATACCACGTAATAACCGAAGGCAACTCCACTAAAGAATAAGACAGATACCCAAAAAACCGCCCCACGTGCTGCTTGCAATTCCTTGCTCTTTAAGCCAGGTTTGATGAAGCGCCACAGTTCGTGGAACATGTAAGGGAAGGCAAATAAAAGACCGACAATGATGGACTGCGTGAGCGCCATCATGAACTGACCCGAAACTTCTCTACTTTGAAGAATAAAATCGGCTCTTTGCATGCACAAACTCGGCATATTGAAGAGTTCAGCGGCTTTGCACAGAATTTGGTTCGTATAAAAATCCGTCTTCGTCGGTCCTAAAATGATCGAACTAAAAATGAATTCACGGAAAAACCAGGCAGCTACAGCAAAGATAAAAAAGGAGGCAACAGATCGTAGAATATGCCATCTTAATTCTTCTAGATGACCTAGGAAGGACATTTCTGTTCCATCCGATGCGTCATCATCGTCGAAATCGTCAAAATCTTGATCAGTTGCCATTATGTTATTTTATAAATACAAAGGGAATTGCTTCACCCACTCATTCACTTCTCCTTTGATTGATTTCAATACCGCCTCATTATCGTGGTTCATTAGAGCCTTATCGACCATATCCACAATTTGAGACATATCGCCTTCTTTCAATCCTCTTGTCGTCATCGCTGCTGTTCCTACACGCATACCGGAGGTAACGAATGGGGACTTATCATCGAAGGGAACCATATTTTTATTGATCGTAATATCTGCTTGAATCAAGGTATTCTCCGCTAATTTACCGCTCAAGCCTTTCGGACGTAAGTCGATCAACATCAAGTGGTTATCAGTACCTCCCGAGATAATGTCGTAGCCCTTTGTTAAAAATGCTTTAGCCATCGCCTGCGCATTCGATTGCACTTGCTTCGCATAAGTCTCAAACGTGGGCGTTAATGCCTCGCCAAAAGCAATCGCTTTCGCCGCAATCACGTGCTCTAATGGACCACCCTGCGTTCCTGGGAACACCGCACCATCAAGACAAGCAGACATCATTTTTAACTCCCCTTTTAAAGTTTTATAACCAAAAGGATTCTCAAAATCATTCCCCATCATAATCAAACCACCACGGGGTCCACGAAGCGTTTTATGCGTCGTCGTCGTTACGATATGGCAATGTTGCATCGGGTTATTTAATAAACCCTTCGCGATTAAAGCAGATGGGTGAGAAATATCAGCTAATAAGATCGCTCCTATTTTGTCTGCGATCGAGCGAAGACGCGCATAATCCCAATCACGAGAATAAGCGGACGCGCCACAAATAAGTAATCTTGGTTTTTCTTTTAGAGCTGTCGCTTCTACTTTATCCCAATCGATTAATCCCGTCTCTTTTTCTACACCGTAAAAGAAAGCTTGGAAATATTTACCCGAGAAGTTCACGGGTGAACCGTGTGACAAGTGACCGCCATGTGACAAATCAAATCCTAGGATTTTATCACCAGGATTTAAAAAAGACAAGAATACAGCTGCATTCGCTTGTGCTCCAGAGTGAGGTTGAACGTTCGCCCATACCGCTCCGAATAATTCCTTCGCGCGCTCAATGGCTAAGGTTTCTACCACATCCACTACCTCACAACCACCGTAATAACGCTTTCCGGGAAGACCTTCTGCGTATTTATTAGTTAAAACACTTCCCTGAGCTTCCATCACCTGAGGGGATGTGAAGTTTTCCGAGGCGATTAATTCAATGCCAAATTCTTGGCGGTGCGCCTCCTGATCAATCAGGTCAAAAATCTCTTTATCTCGTTGTGTAGGGAAAGTAGATGCCATAAAAATCGAATGGGTTCGGGATTACAATTTGAAAGGTCAAAAATACGTTTTTTTCTCCGAATTGAAAAATGAAAACACGGGATAATAAGACAAATATCACGATGTTTCCCCTGTTTTTTCTTAATTTTGATTTTGCGTTTTGAGACATACATGAAATTAAAATCTATCGCCTTTCTTTTGCTTGCGTTTATGGCCATTCCGGCCATGGCTGAAAAGATCACTCCCGCTAAATGGTCTTGGTCGATCAAGCCAGCTAATCCTAAATTGGGGGAGCAGGCTGAGGTCATTTTTAAAGTAGCCATTGAAAAGGACTGGTATTTGTATTCATCGGATTTTGACAAAGACTTAGGGCCTACCGTCACTACCGTTACATTTAAACCCGGTTCAGGTTTTCAAACCATCGGTGGATTAAAAGCCATCAATCCCCACTCTAAATTGGATACGGAGATTTGGAATGGCACCTACACCTATTTTACGGGTCAAGGAGAATTTCGTCAAAAGATTAAAATTACAGCTGCGGATTATAAAATCGAGGGTTCCTACGATTCCCAGTCTTGCTCGAACGTATCTGGACTTTGTGTCCCGATCAGAGGCGTATTTAGTTTAACAGGGAAGGCAGATGCAGCTGCGGTGAAAGATACGGCCAAAGCCGAAGCGCCAGTGGCCCCTGTCATCGAAGCTTCCGCGCAAACACCAGTCACTCCTGCCCCAGTCGCTGAAATTCCGCAAGACGAATCTTTATTTATGTTCTTCTGGATCGCTTTAGGCGCCGGTTTTCTGGCTTTATTGACCCCTTGCGTTTATCCGCTAATTCCGATGACCGTGAGTTTCTTTACGAAACAAAAGGGAGGGAAAAGTTTAGCCTTCTTGTACGGTGGATTTATCGTTTTGATTTATGTGTTTTTTGGTACGCTATTAGCCTTTTTCGCGGGAGCTAGTTTTGCAAATTTCCTTAGCACGCATTGGATCCCGAACATGCTATTCTTCACGATTTTTATTCTTTTCGGTATATCCTTTTTAGGAGCGTTTGAAATCGTATTACCTTCGAACTTAGTGAATACTGTCGATGCGAAATCGGACAAAGGAGGATTCATCGGAGTCTTTTTTATGGCCTTCACTTTAGTGTTGGTTTCCTTTTCTTGCACTGGACCGCTTGCTGGATCGATTCTTATTGCGGCGTCGCAAGGAGCTTTTCTGAAGCCAATTATTGGAATGCTCGGCTTCTCTTTAGCTTTCGCCATTCCGTTTACGCTTTTCGCCATCTTCCCCGGCTTCATGCAGAAATTGCCTAAGTCGGGTAATTGGATGAACGAGGTGAAAGTGGTGCTTGGTTTCTTAGAAATCGCTTTAGCCTTCAAATTCTTAAGTGTAGCAGATCAGGTATACCATTGGCATCTATTGGATAGAGAGATATTTTTAGCGATTTGGATTGCGATCTTTACCGCTTTGACCTTGTATTTATTTGGAAAAATTTCCTTGCCACATGATGGGCCATCGAAGAATTTATCGGTTCCACGCACTTTGTTTGCGACGGCTGTGTTAGCCTTTGTTATTTACCTGGTTCCAGGGATGTTCGGAGCGCCGTTGAAAGGGCTTTCTGGCTGGTTGCCACCGATGAATTCACAGGATTTCAAAGGATCTCCAACAGCTGAAGTTCCCGCACAAAAAAACGACGCCTTGTATGGTGATTTCTTAGAATTGCCTTTGGGCTTAACTGGTTATTT
>CAIVPV010000118.1 GCA_903907915.1 uncultured Cytophagaceae bacterium | reverse complement strand
CTATTTTTGCCAAACTAATTTTGGGCTTTTGTTTCCAATAGGTATCTACTATTCTCCAGCCTAACCAACGGCCGATGCCGCCAGGGCAAGCCGGACCTATTTCAGTTGTTTTTGGACGTTCATCTAAGTATTTAGCCTTGATAATTTTATCGCCACTGAATAACAATTTATTGTCGATAAAATGTTCCCAAACCTCCCTTTGGAAAGCATTCGTTTCGGCTATTTCTTGCTGCGTATAGCCGAAAAGCAGACTATCCGGAACGGAGGGTAAAATTGTTTTCGTGAATACGTAGCCCTTTCCATACCAAATCATATCACTTAATAAACTGACATCATTATCCGTTTGTTTAATGAGATATGCAGAATATTGCAAGATAATCTGAGCCACTAATGCTTTCGGTTCTAGTTTGCGCAGCTGGTATTCGTACACATTAGGCGCCTTGTAAAGTCCGCGAGAACCCATAAAAAAGTCGAGTCCTACGATAATGAGGGTATCAGAAACCACTAAATTCTGTGCCGTAAATTCACCTCCACCTATTCCGCCAAAACCGGAAAAAATGGTTCTAATCTTAGGCGTTTTCACCCCTGGGAATTCTTGTTGTATTTTGGTAAAAGCTGCTTTGAGTTCTATTTCGAGAGAATCGCCGCCAAAAAAACTGGGCTCTTGACTCTGATCATAAAATTTTCGCAGCGCAGGGTTCGCATACAATCGAAATAAATCTTGCGCTAAATATGGGCTATTTTCTGATGTAGCACTGAAGTATCCTACCTTGATTTCTGGGTATTTATTCAGTAAAGCACTCACCTCTGCATCGGTTTTTGCTGCTGCTATGGAGCGTTCCACTCGAACAAAATCCCAAGCAATAGTAGGTGCCGCTTTTTCAGTGGAAGAGGAACAAGACCACAGTAGAAATCCAATACCTAGTGCGTAAAGAATTTTCATTATCCTAAACGAGCTAATAATTCTTGTAAAGACTGAATCTTCGTCTCTGTATCCGCTAATTTCTGTCTTTCACGCTCCACTAAATCTGCTTTCGCATTCGCGACGAATTTCTCGTTCGCTAATTTCGCTTCGACTGATTTTTTGAAACCTAACAGGTAAACCAATTCTTTCTCCGATTCTGTTTTCACGACAGCTGGATCTTCATCATTCGCCAAGGGAACAAAGAATTGATCTGCTTTCACCACGAATGTTTGGGCATCGGCTACGGCATCCGCTACAAAAGTGATGGATTCTAAATTAGCTAGCTTCATCATTATAGCCTCTACAGGCGCATAAGCCGCCGTATTGTCTGCTTTTATGCATAGAGCCAAAGCCAATTTAGGCGATAACTGCTTCGAATTGCGAATCTCCCGAATCTTCGTCACCACCTCGAAAACTACATCGAATTGAGCGATTAATGCAGCGTTCACGACACCAGCCCTAGGGAATTCCGCCTTGCAGATGGACTCCTTGTCAGCGCGCGTATCGATCGCTTGCCATATTTCTTCCGTTATAAACGGCATATAGGGATGCATTAAGCGCATCAAAGAATCGAATAATCTGAGCGCCGCGTTAAGCGTCGCTGAGTGAATCGGACTTTGGTAAGCCGGCTTAATGATCTCTAAATATTTACCACAGAAATCATCCCAAACTAATTCATAAATGCTTAATAAGGCATCCGAAATACGGAATTTGCTGAAGTGATCTTGAACGTCGACGATGGTTTGATTTAATTTTGACTCAAACCAAGCGGTAGCTAATACGTGTTCTGGTAAAGAGGTCCCTGGAGCAACTTCTAAACCGCGCAATAGACGGAAGGCATTCCAAATCTTATTCGAGAAGTTACGTCCTTGTTCGCATAATTTATCATCGAATAATAAATCATTGCCTGCAGGTGCTGAGAATAATAAGCCAGAGCGTACGCCATCAGCGCCAAAGCGTTCAATCAGTTCCAAAGGATCAGGCGAGTTGCCTAATGATTTGGACATCTTACGTCCCTGTTTATCGCGCACAATTCCGGTTAAATACACATTTTTAAAGGGCAATTCACCTCTCCATTCGTAACCCGCCATAATCATACGCGCAACCCAGAAGAACAAAATATCTGGACCCGTTACGAGGTCATTGGTTGGATAATAATACTTAATTTCCTCGTTATCAGGATTTTCGATACCGTCAAAAACCGAAATGGGCCATAACCAAGACGAGAACCAGGTGTCTAATACATCCGGATCTTGCGTCAAATCATCTTCCACCAAAGCATATAACTGGTATTTATCTCGAGCGATGCGCAAGGCCTCTTTTTTATCTTTTGCTACGATCAACGTTCCGTCTTCTAAGTAGAAAGCAGGAATTTGTTGGCCCCACCACAATTGACGAGAAATACACCAATCGCGCACATTTTCCATCCAAGAACGGTAGGTATTTTTGAATTTCGCCGGGTGTAGTTGTATGTTGTCATTCATGACGTTATCCAAAGCCGGTTTCGCCATCTCCTCCATCTTCATAAACCACTGAAGTGACAGTTTTGGCTCGATCACCGCTCCAGTACGCTCAGACGTTCCCACGGTCGATTTGTATTCGTCCGTTTTGGTTAAATACCCTTCCTCCGTTAATTGCTTCACAATGCGTTTGCGCGCTTCGAAACGATCCACCCCCACGAATAAAATAGCTTTCTCATTCAAGGTACCATCATCACTTAAGATGTCGATAACGGGTAATTTATGTTTTAAGCCTAATTCGTAGTCATTCAAATCGTGGGCTGGAGTTACTTTAAGACAACCGGTTCCAAAATCCAAGGTCACATATTCGTCAGCAATAATGCTGATTTCGCGATCGATTAAGGGTATGCGCACTTTCTTTCCATGTAAATGAACATAGCGTTCATCCGCAGGATTCACACAGATGGCCGCATCCGCCATGATGGTTTCAGGACGTGTTGTTGCAATCGTAACCGATCCACTGCCATCCACGAGGGGATATTGGATGTGGTATAATTTAGCCTGAACATCTTTATGAATTACTTCTTCATCTGATACCGCTGTTTTTCCTTGCGGATCCCAGTTCACCATCCGCACGCCGCGGTAGATTAAACCTTTGTTATATAAACGAACAAACGTATCGATTACAGCTTGGTAAAGAGAGGGTTCCATTGTGAATCGGGTACGATCCCAATCACACGAGGCACCTATTTTTTTTAATTGATCGAGGATGATTCCGCCGTATTTATCCTTCCATTCGAAGGCATATTTCAGGAATTCTTCGCGAGTAATATCGGCTTTAGAGATGCCTTTTTCTTTCAGCATCGCCACCACTTTCGCTTCAGTCGCAATAGAGGCATGGTCAGTTCCCGGTACCCAACACGCTTCTTTACCTTCCATACGTGCTTTACGAATCAAGACATCTTGAATCGTATTATTCAGCATATGGCCCATATGTAGTACTCCAGTGACGTTAGGAGGAGGAATAACGATGGTGTAAGCCTCTTTTTCTGGATTAGGTTTAGAAGCGAAAAGCTTGTTTTCTAACCAGTAGGCATACCATTTTTGTTCAATTTCCTGCGGAGCGTAATTCTTATCTATCATATGTGTAATCTAAGCCTACAAAGATAATTGATTTAGGCCAAAGGTGAGGGTGGAATTTTAAAACAATTCACCGTAATTTTGGTTCGAAGTTTAAATAGCAATTATGGGAATTTTACTTTGGTTAGGAACTTTTCTGGGAATGGAAGGAGTGGCGTGGTTTACGCATAAATATATTATGCACGGAATTATGTGGAATTGGCACGAGTCGCACCACGTTCACCACAAGAATGCGTTAGAGAAAAATGATCTTTTTTCCGTCGTTTTTGGTGTTTCTTCTACTTTGACGATTATTATTGGTGCGGAGATTCCGGAATATTGGCCCTTGTTTTACATCGGTTTAGGCATTGCGACCTATGGTATATTCTATTTTATCTTTCACGATATCATCGTGCATCGCCGCATCAAAATCAAGTACAAGGCAGGTTCAGCCTATATGAAGCGCATCATGAAAGCGCATTATGTGCACCACGAGGTGCACACAAAAAAAGGCGCAGAGGCTTTTGGCTTCCTCTACGCTCCTAAAAAATACCAATAAGTTATTTGACGAAACCTACGCCCACTGTTGAATTAGTAAATTCATCGATGAGGATAAAGGCGCCATTGGACGGATTAGCAGCATATTTATCTGCACTAATCGGTTGCGCCGTGCGCAAGGCAATCGTTCCGATTTCATTGAGTTGCAAATTCGAGACCCCTTCAGTGGCGCTCTGTGTCGCGACGTCCAGGCGCTCGGTGATTTGAGAGATTTTGGCCTTCGTTATATTGATGCCATGCTGCAATAAATAGGTTTTTCCCGGGCTCAAGGCTGTGTGATCTAACCAGCAAATCTGTGCAGAAAAATCTTTAAGCTGCGGTGGCTGATCTTCCGAAGCTAATACAAGCGTATTTCCACGTGAAATATCAATGTCTGTCGTCAAGGTAATTGTTACCGAATCCCCTGCGATGGCCTGCGACAATTTGCTTTCAAATTTCTCAATCGTGGCAATCGTGCTTTCTTGACCTGTAGGCAAGACGCGAATGCTGTCGCCCACTTGGAAAGTACCCGAACTAATTTTTCCGGCATAACCCCGGTAATCGTGGTAAGCTTCGGTCATCGGCCTAACGACAAATTGAACCGGAAAACGAGCGGGTGCGTGTGCTAGGGTAGAAGCATATTCGAAGGCTTCTAATTCGCCTAATAACGTATTTCCGCTAAACCAAGGCATTTCGCTGGCTTTTTGCGTGATGTTTTGGCCATATAAAGAGGAGATCGGCAGGAAACTGATTTCTTGTCCTTCGAACGTAGTCTGTGCGACTAATTCCGCCAAACTATCTTTGATCGCATTAAAAGTCGACTCCTGGTATTGAACCAAGTCCATCTTGTTGATACAAATAATGACCTTCGGAATACGCAGCATCGCGGCGATCGATAAGTGACGGGCTGTTTGTTCCACCACACCTTGACGCGCATCCACTAAGATGAGGGAAACCTTCACGTTCGAAGCCCCCGTCACCATATTGCGCGTGTATTCTACGTGTCCCGGTGTATCGGCAATAATATACTTGCGAGTGGGTGTAGAGAAATAAATGTGTGCCACGTCGATGGTTATACCTTGCTCGCGCTCAGCAATTAATCCATCCGTTAATAAAGAAAGATCTAAAAAATCTAACCCTTTGCGTTTGGAAGCAGTTTCCAAAGCCTCAATTTTATCTTTTGTAATCGAATTAGTCTCGTAAAGTAGGCGACCGATCAAGGTACTTTTACCATCATCAACGGAACCTGCGGTAGCTATGCGTAAAATATCCATGTGTTCTTGTCTGAGATTGAATTAAAAATACCCTTGTTGTTTTCTTTTTTCCATCGCGGCCTCTGAACGCTTATCGTCAATACGCGCGCCACGTTCCGAAATTTCGGCAGAAAGAATCTCCTCAATGATCACATCAATATCGATCGCATCGGATGCGACGGCAGCTGTACAAGTCATATCACCTACCGTTCTAAATCGAACAGTAGCCTCGAATGGAATCTCATCTGCCTCTTTATTTAGGTAGTCGGAATCAGCCCAAAGCATTCCGTCGCGCTCAATCACCTGGCGTTGGTGCGAATAATAGATGCTAGGGATGTCCATTTTTTCTTCTTTAATGTAGTTCCAAACATCCAGTTCCGTCCAGTTCGAAATCGGGAACACACGGACGTTTTCCCCCACGGCGATGCGGCCATTTAGCATATCGAATAATTCAGGTCTTTGGCGCTTTGCATCCCACTGACCAAAATCATCCCTCACAGAAAAAATCCGTTCCTTGGCTCTCGCCTTCTCCTCATCGCGTCTCGCTCCACCAATACAGGCATCAAATTTGAATTCTTCAATGGTATCTAATAAGGTGACGGTTTGTAACACATTGCGCGAGGCATATTTCCCAGACTCCTCCGTTGCTTTTCCTTGGTTGATGGAATCCTGCACATACCGAACGATCAATTCCGCTCCTGTTTCCTTCGCTAACCAATCTCTAAATTCAATCGTCTCTGGAAAATTATGTCCGGTATCGATATGAACCAAAGGAAAAGGAATTTTACCAGGAAAAAATGCTTTTTGGGCTAAACGAACTAAGGTAATTGAATCCTTTCCACCCGAGAAAAGTAAAGCTGGACGCTCAAATTGCGCCGCCACTTCCCGCAGGATGTAGATGGATTCATCCTCTAGTTGTCTAGGGAAATGACCGATTTTGTCTTGTATTGTTTGCATAACTTAGGCGTGTAAACCACATTCTTTTTGTGAATTCTCCCACCACCAACGACCAGCACGCGGATGTTCTCCTTCAGCGATGGCACGAGTACATGGTGCGCATCCGATCGAAACGAATCCTTTTTTGTGCAAAGGGTTTTGGGGAATTTTATGTTCTACTAGGTATTTTTCTAAAGTTTCAAATGACCAATCAATCAGCGGATTGATCTTAAATAATTGACGGTTTTCATCCCATTCTATAATCGGCATATCCGCCCTATTTTCAGATTGTTCGGCTCTTAATCCAGTGATCCAAACCTTCGCTCCCTGTAGTGCTCGATTTAAAGGCTCCATTTTTCGAACAAAACAACACTCTTTTCGGTTCTCCACAGAGGTATAAAACGAATTGAAACCTTTCTCCGCAACAAGCTTCTCCACCGCCGGAGTGGAGGGAAAATAGGTTTTTAAAGAAAGCGAATATTTTTTTATGGTTAAATCCATCAACTCATAGGACTCTTGAAATTGACGACCCGTGTCGAGAGTAAAGATTTCAATAGCTGAATTTGTACTAGCGATTGCATGGGTGATGGCCTGATCTTCTTGTCCAAAAGAGGTGGAAAAAACGATTTTTTCTCCTGCAAAATAGCTTGTAATGAACTGAATTCGCTCGGAGAGATTTTTAGAAAGTAGTTCTATTTCGAGGGTTTCGGGAACCATAAAAAACAGGATTTTTACAAAGGTACACAATGTCTATTGAATAACTATACTAATAAATAAAAATTTAAGCATTTGAATTAAAATTTATTAAATTTAAAAGAGTTTAGAAGCTATGCGAGCGCAAGACGAAATTTTGTTGGATCAATCTGCCGGAGAGGATGCAGAAATGTTTTTGGATTTACGAAATCTAAAGCATTTGGTGCGTCATGGAGAAGGCCAACGACTGGAGTTTAAGATGAAAGTCAAGTTTCCTGAAAAAATTGTCAAGGAGTTGGTCGCATTTGCTAATTCGGACGGAGGTCACTTGTTTATAGGTGTTTCGGACGAAGGAAAAATCGAGGGCTCTAAGTTTGTGGACGAAGATCAATTCTTGTTAGAAAAAGCAATTTCCTCCTATTGCTTTCCCTCATTTACCTACCATGTGTATCAAATACCTATAGAAAACGGACGTTCGGTATTAGTTTATCACGTTTTTGAAAGTGTAGATAAGCCCCATTTTGTCCAATTAACTACGGATCCTAATCCTGTTTGTTATGTTCGTGTTAAAGATCGGACGATTCAAGCTAGCAAAGAAATGAAGCAAATTCTTCGGAGAGAAAATGAAGAGGGAATGTCTTTTGCTTATGGTGATCCGGAGCGCTGGTTGATGGAATATTTGCGTTCAAACGACCAAATTTCCCTTTCCGAATTTGCGCTTCTATGTAATTTGCCAGTTTGGTTAGCTTCACGTAAATTAGTGCTACTTGTTTTAAGTAGGGTACTTAAAATTGAACCAGGAGAAAATCAAGATCAGTATTCCTTGCGATGAAAAAATGGATATCATTTTTGGGTATTGTTATGAGCGTTAATTCGCAAGCATTCAGCGTTTTCTTGAAAAGTTTTCTAAAGCTATTTGATATCTAAAACATTGAATTATATTTGCGTCCGTTTCTTGGAATATTTCAAGAAAACAGATAAAAATAGTACAATTTTTAGCATTTATTGCATTTAATATTTATTATAAACAAAGCCGCTTGATAAGACTTTTACTCCCTAGAGATTAAGAATGGAACACAAACACAAAAGTAAAGCCACTGCCGCCGGTTTATTAGTGGCAATGGGGATCATATACGGGGATATTGGAACCTCTCCCTTGTATGTAATGCAATCAATTATTGGAGATAATCCCATTAATTCGTTAACTGTTTTGGGTGGCTTATCTTGTATTTTTTGGACTTTGACATTACAGACTACGTTAAAGTATGTGATTTTAATTTTACAGGCGGATAATAAGGGTGAAGGCGGGATCTTTGCCCTTTTTGCATTAGTTAGACGTCATGCGAAATGGTTAACTTTTCCAGCCATTATCGGTGGTGCGACCTTATTAGCCGATGGAATTATCACACCTCCCATCTCGGTTTCTTCTGCGATTGAAGGATTAAAAATGTTGCATCATCCAGATGGGACTCCTTATGTAACGGATACGGTACCTATTGTTATCGTTATTTTAACGGCTTTATTTGTCTTCCAAATCTTCGGAACAAAGGTCGTAGGTAAGCTTTTTGGTCCTATAATGCTGGTATGGTTTTCTATGTTAGCTCTTACAGGTATTATATGGATAGGTCAAGATTGGACCATTTTTAGAGCTTTATCCCCCGTTTATGCGTGGGAATTATTGACAACCCATCAGTCGGGAACGGCAGGATTCTGGACCTTGGGAGCAGTCTTTTTATGTACTACGGGAGCAGAAGCCTTGTACTCTGATTTAGGTCACTGCGGAAGAGAGAATATTCGCGTGAGCTGGATTTTCGTGAAGATTGCTTTGGTTTTACAATATTTCGGACAAGGGGCTTGGTTATTAGCCCATCAAGGAGATTTGTTGGGTGTTCGCAAACCGATTTTTGAATTATTGCCTCGGGAGTTTCTTTTCACCGGTATTATGATTGCAACTGCTGCTGCAGTTATTGCTTCGCAGGCCTTAATTTCAGGTTCATTTACCTTAATTTCAGAGGCGATTCGATTGAACTTCTGGCCTCGTGTACGTTTAGTTTATCCATCAGATCAAAAAGGACAATTATACGTTCCTTCCATCAATATTTTATTATGGATGGGCTGTGTGGGAGTTGTATTATGGTTTAAAGAATCAGCGAACATGGAGGCAGCTTATGGACTTGCCATCACCATGACCATGTTAATGACGACTTCTTTGATGGCCTATTATTTACACATGCGAAAAATAGACATGTGGTGGATTGTCTTATTCCTTGTCGTTTATGTATCCCTAGAAGGATCCTTCTTAGTCGCTAACTTGCAGAAATTCTGGCATGGAGGTTATGTTTCCTTGTTTATCGCAGGCGTAATTATCTTCATTATGTGGGTTTGGCATAGAGCTACGAAAATCAAGAAGAAATTAACCGAGTATGAGAAATTATCGGATTATATCGAACCGTTGAAAGAACTTAGTCAAGACGAAACCATTCCTAAATACGCGACGCACTTAGTCTTTATGTCGAATGCGGGCCGTGTGACAGATATTGAATCGAAGATTATTTATTCTATTTTCCAAAGACGCCCTAAGCGTGCGGACATCTATTGGTTCGTCCACGTGGATACCTTAGATGAGCCATATACTATGGATTATAAGGTAACGGTTATCGAACGAGATGATATCATTAAAGTGAATTTCAAATTAGGTTTCCGCGTCGAACAGCGCATTAACTTATACTTCCGCAAGGTGGTAGAAGAGATGGTTTCTCGCGGGGAAGTGGATATCACCTCTCGCTATAAGTCATTGAATGAGCAGAATGTAATCGGGGATTTCCGTTTCGTAGTTTTGGAGAAATTCTTATCCTTCGATAATGAACTGCCTCTATTAGACAGAATGGTCATGAAAGCCTATTTCTTCGTGAAGCAGTTTACGCATTCGGAGGATAAATACTTCGGGTTAGATTCTGATGCGGTGAAATTAGAGAAAGTACCTTTGATTATTAAGCCGATTACGAAATGTAATTTGAAGCGAATAGATTAAGATGAGCACGATATTTACCAAAATAGTCAACAAAGAAATTCCTTGTCATTTGATCAAGGAAGACGATCGCTTCTTAGCCTTCTTAGATGTAATGCCTTTAGTGGAAGGTCACGTGCTCGTGATACCGAAACAGGAGGTAGACTACCTCTTCGATTTAGATCCTGAATTGCTTGGGGACTTAATGAAGTTTGCTCAGACGATTGCGCCAGCGATTAAGAAAGCAATTCCTTGTAAAAAGGTGGGAGTGGCTGTTATTGGCTTAGAAGTGCCACATGCGCACGTGCATTTGGTTCCAATGAACAGGATGTTAGACATTAATTTCTCGCAGGAGAAGATGAAGCCGTCGGCGGAATCTTTGGCAAAAACGGCTGAATTAATTCGCTCCTTCTTACTTTAAGAAACCCTTTAATTTATTCATCTCCACCATCGGATTTGCTTTATCGTATACGATATTATAAACAGCCTCGATGATAGGTAGTTGAATATTATGCTGGCGCGAGATGCTATAAATACTTCGCACCGCATAATAACCTTCCGCGATCATGTTCATTTCGATTTGGGCAGATTTCACAGAATATCCACGACCGATCATATTCCCAAAAGTTCTATTCCTTGAAAACTGCGAATAGGCCGTCACTAATAAATCCCCTAAATAGCCTGAACTATTTAAATCACGATTTTTCTCCGGATAGACCACGTCTAAAAATATCTTGATTTCCTGCATCGCATTGCTCACAAGCACGGCCTGGAAGTTATCCCCAAAACCCAAGCCACGCGTAATACCACAGGCCATCGCCACAATATTTTTGATAACCGCACAATATTCCACTCCGTACAAATCCTGAATGGCATGCGCCTGTAAAAAACGGCCATTTAACAGATTGGCAAAAGATTGCGCTAAACCCAAATCAGGCGATGCAATCGTTAAATACGATTGTTTTTCTAATGCCACTTCTTCTGCAT
The DNA here is from genome assembly GCA_903907915.1 of uncultured Cytophagaceae bacterium. Lineage (GTDB taxonomy): Bacteria > Bacteroidota > Bacteroidia > Cytophagales > Spirosomataceae > Aquirufa. The sequence continues at coordinate 1,295 of CAIVPV010000118.1, read as the reverse complement.
GGCAGGGGCCAGCGATGACACAGGTTTGGCCCAAAGGTAAATTAAACGCACGCTCCATCCAGTCCGTCACCAATAGATTTTCCTCTGGAATCATGCCCTTGATGGCAGAAACCACTTTTTTGCCTTCGAAATGCTTTTTATTAAGGTCTTTTAAAGTACTGGGGATGAAAGCCGCAGGAACCGCTAAAATGATATATTCGACGCCTGCAAGGGCATCCACCATTTTGCTATAGGTCTTAACTCTACGCGGGTTGATGGCCACATCCGTTAAATAGCTCGGATTGTGATTGTATTTACGAATGAATTCGACGTCTGATTTACGGCGGATCCACCACTTAATTTTTACATTGTTTTCAGAAAGGATTTTCACTAAAGCCGTGGCCCAGCTACCTCCGCCTAACACCGCTATCTGGGTAGGGATCTTTTTCTTTAATTCCGCTAATTCACTCATGTTGTAAAATTACGCTTATTTGATAAATATCCCGGATTTTTTGCCAAATTTGTAGCTGCACCAGCCTGGTGCAGAAATCTAAACCTATGAAAAAATTCTATATCCTACTGCTGGCGGGCCTGTGTTTCTATGCGCAAGCACAAAACAAACAACCTCTTGCTGAACACCCTAGACCCGACTTACAAAGGGATCAATGGTTGAATTTAAATGGCTATTGGGATTTTACTTTTGATTCCTCTTTAACAGCCCCAGCACGGTATTCGAAAAAAATTCTAGTGCCCTTCCCTTGGGGTTCTCCACTTTCAGAAGTGAAAGATGAAGCAGATGTGGCCTGGTATCATAAGGAAATCAAGATACCAGCGACTTGGACAGGGAAACGTATTTTCATTAACATTGGTGCCTCAGATTGGGAGACATCGATCTTTTTAGATGGGGTGCAAATCGGCAAACATCAAGGAGGTTATACCCCATTCGACGCAGAATTAAAAGGCGTCAAACCAGGTTCGGTGCATCAAATCGCGGTGAGAGCAGATGATACGAGACGCATGTTCACGCTCTATGGAAAGCAAGGATATGGGAATGCGCGGGGGATTTGGCAGACGGTTTATTTAGAGGCTCGTGGCCAAAATTTTGTCGATCATTATGCGGTGAATCCAGATATTGATGCGAAAAAGGCGCAGGTTAAGGTTTATTTAGGGGCACCTGTCACGAAGAATCAAGAGGTGAAAATTACGTTGTCGAATGGGCAAACAGCCTCCCTACAGATTGCTGCTGGTAAGCAGGAGGGTAGCGTGGAAATACCAATAAAAACCATGCATCTGTGGTCTTTAGAAGATCCTTTTTT
>CAIVPV010000117.1 GCA_903907915.1 uncultured Cytophagaceae bacterium | reverse complement strand
GAGCTTTATTGCATGATAAAAGTTTTTTATTTGCTTATATTGTAGCCGCACATCATGGTAAAGTTCGGGTTCATCTTGATAATTTTTACTGGTTTAAAGATGAAGAAGGATTTCGTGGTTTAAAAGAAGGAGATAAAGTTCATAGCTGTTCATTAGGAGGAGATGCTCTCAATAAGGACCTAAAAATCGATGAGTTTCTAATTAAATTTCCAGATACTAAAGATTGGAATCAATGTATAGCAGTCGACAGACGGATTAAGACGTAATATAGTGGAAAAGTAGCAAACGAGAGTAGTAGTCTTAATGGCAAAACCCTACAGTTACGATCTGCGAGAAAAAGTCATTAACGCAGTTGAATTGGATGGACTCAAAAAAAGTGAAGCTAGTGAGTTATTCAACATAAGCCGTAATACAATCGACTTATGGCTCAAACGGAAAGCACAGACAGGAGACTTTAAACCCCGGCTCAACAAACCACCTGGTCATAGCCACAAAATTACAGACTGGGAGAAATTTCGTGAATTTGTTCAAAATCATGGCGATAAAACTCAAGAGCAAATGGCTCAACTGTGGGCTGGAGATATCAGTTCACGAACTATATCCCGAGCGCTAAAACGTATTGGATTCACTCGAAAAAAAAACTTATGGGTACAAAGAACGTGATGAAAGCAAACGCCAAACCTTTTTAGAAAAGCTCAGTGGCATCGATCCAAAGATGATTATCTATGCCGATGAATCAGGAATGGATAATCGCGATGAGTACGACTATGGATGGAATGAGCGAGGGAAAAGATTCTATGCTCTTAAATCAGGTACTAGAAAAGGAAGAGTCAATATGATTGCAGCCTATCGTGATGGACAATTGATTGCTCCCTTTACTATTGATGGTCCTTGTAATCGCATAATATTTGAGAGTTGGATTGCCACTTGTTTGATTCCATATTTAAAACCAGGTCAGTGGCTAATAATTGATAATGCTACCTTTCATAAAGGAGGACGTATTGAAGAACTAATTAAACAAGCTGGATGTAAGATATTGTATTTGCCTCCTTATTCTCCAGACCTCAACAAGATAGAGAAATGTTGGTCTTGGCTCAAAAGCCGCATCCGTCATTCTCTAGACACATTTGATTGTCTTCGAGATGCTATGGAATACGTCTTGAATCTTGCGTCCTAATTGCTCTGGCAATTGCTATATCCCTCTTATGTTATTTTCCGAATATAATGAATATAAGGAATCAAGAAAAAAAAGCTAGTTGGTAGACAGAGCAGTGGATATAGAATTACAAATACAAAAACATTTAGCAAGAGACGCTCACAAGACAGTTGCGATTATAGATGAATATTGTGAAGAATATAAAGACTTGTTTCACGAAGTAAGAAACTACGAATGCTTTAAGTATTTACATTTGGGTATAATGTCTCCAATAAAAAGAAAATCATTACCAGAAATAGCTAAAATAGTGAGTATAAAATCCGCACAATCGTTACATCATTTTATAGCTAATTCTGACTGGTCTGTAAATAAAGTAAAAGGGCGAAGACTAGAAAAAATCAAAAGAGCATTAAATGGGAGAGAGATTACGGTAGTAATTGATGAAACTGGGGATAGAAAAAAAGGTAAAAAAACTGATTATGTAGCTAGACAATATCTAGGGAGTGTAGGAAAAATAGATAATGGTATAGTTTCAGTTAATGCTTATGGAGTATACTCTAATATAACTTTTCCATTAAGTTTAAAAGTATTTAAGCCAAAAGGAACACTAAAAGAAGGAGATGAATATAAAACGAAAATAGAATTAGCCTCAGAAATTATTACAGAATTAATAGCTGAAGGATTCAACATAAAGTTGGTACTAAGTGATAGTTTGTATGGAGAAAGTAGCGAATTTATCAAAACGCTAGACAAGTACAACTTATGCTATGTAGTGGCAATTAGAAGTAATCATGGAGTCTGGTTACCGGCTAATCAGGGAGTTAGAGCTAATAAATGGTGTAAATACAAAAGAATATTTAGTAATCAAAACTCAGAAACAAGATACATCAGAGAAATAATATATGGAAAAAAGAGAGCAATAACTTATTGGCAAATAACAACTGATCCAACAATAATGCCAGAGAATTCTACTTCGTTTGTAATGACAAATATTCAAGACAATCCGAAAAAGTTTTTAGGAAACTTATATGGATTAAGAACATGGATAGAATATGGATTTCGGCAGTGTAAGCAAGAATTAGGGTGGACAGATTATCGTTTTACTAATTTTAGCCACATTGAGAAATGGTGGGAAATAATTTTTTGTGTTTACACAATGATTAGTTTGAATTCTAAAGCATTTTTATCCTTGAATCAATCTACTCCGATTGAGCAAGAAATACTTAAAAGAAATTCCGAGAAATTTTCTAATCATGAACAATGGAATCAACAAAATGGATGGAAGAATACTCTAAACAATCTTCGTTTAATTATCCAGCCACTGATTCTATTTTGGTTAATTTATCCTTGGCTAAATATTTTTCCTAATTCCAATTTATTACGTGGATTCAACTACCTAATCGGTACAATGAATCAATTTAAAACCTTTTATTCTTCTGGGTAATGAGCAATTATTTCCTACTTACTTATTTCGGAAAGTGACAGGAGAGGGTTAGTTGGAGTATAGGTATAAGATCCTGAAGTAGTTAAG
>CAIVPV010000116.1 GCA_903907915.1 uncultured Cytophagaceae bacterium | reverse complement strand
CTCCATTTTCCTTTTATAAACTCTAACTCTAAATTAGGCCTTAATTCAAAACCTTCTTCCCATTCTGGCTCGAGAAATAACTCCAAAAAATCTCCTTCCACCGGCTCATATTCAAAATCAAATACGTTAGTCGCATTCAGTCTTCTTTTTAAACTACTTGATGAGACCAAATCATAAGGGTCCAGATTACTAAATAAACCAACCACTTGATATTCCTCCTTACTTTGCAAATTACGATGCAATACCCAATGCGGTTTCGATCGATCCACAGCGGATTCGCAGGTACATAAATGGAAGGGGCCGTTAATGTCGCACATGGGTTATACCATTTTTCGAAATGTAGCAAAATGAAAACAGGGAAGCAATCCCCCGACCTTATTTGGCATGAAAACAAAGCGCTAATTATCTTGTTATCGTATTAATTCATTACCTATATTTGAGTATACATATGAAAACTAACCTGCACTTGTATTTTCGAGGACTGATAGGATTATTCCTCCTCCTGCTTGCTCAGTTGCAATCAGAAGCCCGTTTCTCCGTCTATCAGACGACGGATTCTAGTTCGTTCAAGCAATTCAAAGGATCGATTTTGGACAGTAAAACAAGGAATGAACTAGTCTATGCGAGTATCACCGTTTCCGGAACCACCATCTCCACCATTAGCAATAGCGAGGGGAAATTCTCCATTAAAATCCCAAACGAAAAGGGAAATTCAAGCCTAATTATTTCATTTTTGGGATATACTAATAAAGTTGTTTCCATCAGCGAATTAAAGCCAGAAAAAAATGTGTTGTATTTAGAACCCAGCATTACGATACTAAAAGAAGTGGTGGTCAATGAGACAGATGCAAAAAATATCTTTTCTGGGGTGCTGGCTAATCGATTAGAAAATTACGGAGATGACCCTATTCAAATGACTGGATTTTATCGTGAAACCATTCGAAAACGGCGTACCTATGTCTCCCTTTCTGAATCCCTCCTTAGTATTCAAAAGCAGCCTTTTATAGGAGGTTCGCCAGACCAAATCAGTCTTTTTAAAGGCCGAAAAAATACGGATTACACGAAATTAGACACCGTAAATTTCAAACTACAAGGAGGTCCTTTTTCCGCCTTATTCATTGATTTAGTTAAATATCCCAGTTATATATTTTCAGATGATGCATCCGAATTATATGATTTTAGTTTAGAGGATAATACCCAAATAAATGATAACCAAGTCTTAGTTTTAGCTTTCAAACAAAAATCCACAATAGACAGCCCTCTTTACTACGGAAAGCTGTATATCGATGCGAAAAGTCTTGCTGTCATCAGCGCATCTTTCTCCCTAAATGTAGAAGATAAAGTCAAGGCAGGACTTAAATTTACGCGGAAAAAACCTTTTGGACTCGATGTATATCCTACAGAAGTCCGCTATCAAATCAACTACCGACAACAGAATGGTAAATGGATATATGCCTATTCTCGTGCGGATTTGACGTTTAAATTGAATTGGGCTAAAAGAATATTCAACACCGTCTACACCACCTCGATTGAACTAGCCGTCACCGATTGGAAAAAACAGGACATCCCAGAGGTTCAAAATACACAGAAATTAACCTCCAATGTAATCATGTCAGATAAAGTGGCTAGTTTAGCTGACCCGGATTTTTGGGGAAAATACAATATCATAGAACCGGAGAAATCCATAGAGGCTGCTATCCGAAAAATTCAAAGAAAAGCTATAAATGAATAAATGCAATCCTGGATTCCTATGGTTATTTATTCCAATGGGGACGATCATCAGACGGCCATCAGAAAAGGTCATCCTTTACTACCAAAAAACTCGCTAAATCGACTATTGCAGAAAACGATAAGTTTATTGAATCAACTAAATTTCCCACCGACTGGTTGAAAAGCCAAAATGCTGATCTTTGGCAGGCAGAGACAGGAATCAACAATCCATGTCCGACTGGCTTTAGATTACCTACGGCTTCAGAATTTAATGAGGAAATTGCTACTTGGAAAACCAAAAATGCCAACGGCGCTTTTTTATCACCACTCAAATTACCTTTAACAGGTTACCGATCGAATAGTGATGGAAAAATAACGGATAGTGGCTATAATGGTGATTACTGGACGAGCACAACTACTAATTCCTATTCAAATGGCCTCTATTTTGATGAGAACAGTGCGGCCACTGATGCAGGAGGACGCGGCGTAGGGGTTGCGGTTCGGTGTATAAAAAATTAATCGTTCCTTCCGCTTACAGCACAATCGCTAACACAGAATCAGCCGCTAGTTCGATATTCAACTTATCTATGCTAAGGCTCTTCTTAGCTCCCTCATTTTGAATCAGGATCACCATTTTCCCATCCGGACGTTTAAAGGCTGCCGCTTGAATAGTCATGGGCGCGTTAATGCCTAAACGAATCGATCCAGGAGGAATAAATTTAGCCGCTTGCATGATAATGTAATACGATTGATTTCGCGTGATTTCCTGACCACCAATGGTGAGTGCGCCTAGGCATTCCGTACACCCACCTTGCGTGTGAGGCCCATAAGTGGGATCGGAGGCAAGATTCCATTCGATGACTGCTTTGGCATGATTATTAACGGACCCAATAATGACATTTTTCATGTGCCACATAAACTCACTCGCAAAATCGCCCCTCGCACCCGTCCACTGCTCTGTAAAATACAAATCCTTATCAGGATGCGCCTTATTCACTTGACTCATCGCCGAAATATCCCCTCCATACAAGTGAAAGGCTGATCCATTCACATACTTTCGAACCTCAGGAACTTTTAATAATTCAATCGCAT
>CAIVPV010000115.1 GCA_903907915.1 uncultured Cytophagaceae bacterium | reverse complement strand
CTCATTTTACGCCGTATTTATCGATTAAATAGATGATGGCAGCCATATTCACAGCGCCTAAATGTAATTCTCTTTTGTTCACGTTTTCAAATACATCAGTTTTTGCGTGGTGTAGATCGAAATAACGTTGACTGTCTGGAATTAGACCTGCTAAGATGGTGGCTTTATTTACGCCTAACATAGGTCCGATGTCCGTACCGCCACCGCCTGAAGTAATTTCAGAACTGTAGGGTTTCAATAAAGGATTCCACGTTTGAAACCTAGCTAATTGAGTAGGAGAGGCGGTTATTCCGATGGAACGCGGGGTGAAGCCGCCTTCGTCACTTTCTAGGACGAAGATGTGATTTTCTTTATTGATTTTGGCTTGGTTCGCGTATTCGTTTCCGCCGCGGACACCGTTTTCTTCGTTAGCAAAAAGGACGAAATGAATCGTGCGCTTGGGTTTGTAGTTTACTGCTTTCATGACGCGCAATACTTCCATCGTTTGGACGATGCCGGCACCGTCGTCGTGTGCACCTTCGTTTACGTCCCAGCTGTCTAGGTGGCCGCCTAAGGTGATGAATTGGTCTGGGAATTCGGATCCACGGATTTCAGCGACTACGTTGTTTTCGTCAGCGTCTGGAAGGAAGAAACCGTAAGTTTGAACTTGGGCTTTGATGGTTCCTTTTTTGGCCAAAGCATACAGCATCTTCGCATCATCTGGACCCAAAGCCACCGCTGGAATCTTCGGATACGCCTCATCATAACTCATGCTTCCCGTATGCGGTTCATTATCCGGCGCCGTACTCAGCGAATGAATCATCACCGCCACTGCACCATATTTCGCAGCTTTACTCGCACCAGAACGGCGAAAAGCGCCACTCTCACCATAAGCCTTAAACGTCTGAATCTTCGTTGGATCAAAAACACTGTGGTAATACACAATCTTGCCTTTCACCTCCTCCTTGCGCCTGTCTAATTCATCAAAACTAGCAACTGCGACCACTTCCGCCTCGATTAATCCATTAGAACCCAGTGAATTTCCTAAGGCCAAAGCCGCCAACGGCTGCATTCTCGCCACTCCATTCACCCCCACAATCGCCGCAAAATCTGTTCCTCCACGCTTCCAATTAGGCGTCTTGCACGCCTGCAAGAACACTTTATCCGCTCCAATCGCCTCTAAACTCTTCTTTCCCCAAATCACTGCATTCTGCTGCTGCGGAGAACCCGCTAAACGCCCACCAATCTTTTTAGTCAACTCATACAATAAGTCATATGCCGTCCCGTTTGTCATAATCTCATCCGACATCTTCTTGATAAAAAGGCTGTCGACATTGGATTGAGCTGTTTGCGCGCGAGAAAACAAGGGGAGCAAAAGGAGAGGGAGGAAACGTAATTTCATTGTAGGTTTGTAAATAGTGTGTTTAAAGATAGGAAAAAAAAAGTCGCTAGTCGGGAGTCGCTAGTCGAAATATTTCATACTGTCATCCCTGCAAGGGGATTCCAACTTTATTCTTTGTGCTTTATGCTTTATTCTTTAATTTTAATAACATGAAAAAACTACTAATACTATTAACGCTTTGTTCTATTAATGCCAAAGCCCAATCCTTCCAAGGCCTTCTGAAAAAAGCCACCGAAATCGCCTCAGGCGCCACAAAAACCGGTTTAAGCTCGGATGATATCGCCAACGGCCTAAAAGAAGCCTTGCGCATCGGTGCTGAAAAAGGCTGCACTAACCTCGCTAAACCGGATGGTTTCTTCAAAAACGCAGCCTTAAAAATCTTGATGCCACCAGAAGCCGCCAAAGTCGAAAGTACCCTCAGAAGCGTTGGTCTTAATCAATACGCAGACGATTTCATCTTAAGTATGAACAGGGCCGCAGAGGACGCCTGTATTACTGCTGCTCCCATTTTTGTCAATGCCATCAAACAAATGACCATCAGTGACGGACTAAATATCCTACGTGGCGACGAATCTGCTGCTACCACCTATTTACGGTCAAAGACAACAGCAGAATTAAAATCCAGCTTTAATCCCATCATCAAAACATCGCTAGACAAAGTAAACGCGACGAAGTATTGGGAAAAAGCCATCACAGCATACAACGCCATTCCTTTCAGCAATAAGAAGATTAACCCTGACTTGAGCGCCTATGTGACGGAGAAAGCCATGGAAGGTATCTACAGCGAAATCGCAAAACAGGAGAAGGATATTCGCGCTAATCCGATGGCACGGACAAGTGAGTTGTTGAAGAAGGTGTTTGAGAGATGAATCTAAAATCAAAACTTTTAGGTACTTACCTTATTTCATTATTTATTGTCATTACACTGGCAATGATAGATTCGGATCCTATTATAAGCCTTTCAAGTTTATTACTGGATGTCCTTATCATGTCTATTTTGTGTTGGATTTTCGTATTACCTATATTTTTTTTGCTAGGTAAATTTATTGAAGGAAGAAATTGATTAGAAAAATGAGTGCAAAAAAAAACACTGTCAAAATCAATTTTGACAGTGTTTTCTAATTTCAAGAGGTGATCCAGATTGAATAAACTTTATATTTTACAAAATTTCATACACCTTATAAGAAACCGTTTCTCCCATTTTCACGATTGTACCTACACCCACACTAACGGTATGATTCAAATAAGCCAATTTTTTAGAGCTAGTTTCAAAATAGGGAGTAGTTCTAAAATAATACGTGCCATCGGCGT
>CAIVPV010000114.1 GCA_903907915.1 uncultured Cytophagaceae bacterium | reverse complement strand
GTCGCGATAGCAGGATATTTGGCTGGATCTAACGTGAATAAAACAGAGGCATCATAGCCATACGGATATAAAATCTTTGCAGGCAGTTGGCGATCGAATTTGATTCGTTTCAAATCCTCCCAACCTATTTTGTCATAAGTATCGATCAATTCTTTCGCCCGCTGAGAACGGTTATTATGGTAGGTCTCGTAGCCGTCATATTTGTCATAATTCGCAGGATTGAGATTCTCGTTCACCGCAGTGGCCATAAATGGAGAGTGATTCGTGTTAAATAAGTAGCCTGATGCCGGATTCAAATGTTGCGGTAAGGCATCAATTGGTTTGAATTTTTCCCAAAGCGTCTCCCGCGTATTACCCGGTAGCGTGGAGGCCCAGTTGTATTTGGCATTACGATACGGCATTTTTCCATTCGAGATATAGAAAATGTTATCTTCTTTGTCCGCATACATAATGTTAAACATCGGCAAATGATTCTGGTTCAGCGCCGCCTTGAATTCCGTGAAGTTCGTAGAGCGATTCATCGCATACCATTGTTGAAGAGCACCTGCGTCCATTAGAGACGGAAGACGAATGGAGAAATATTCACCTTTTGGAGATTTCACCGTAGGGCCATAGATCGATTCATAAGCCATCTTAGAGACTGAGATAGGAATGCCTTTAATGTGAAGTTTTATTTTTCTTTTGGCTAATGTCAACCATTCTCCATCCACCTTATATTGACCTGGATGTTCTTTATCCGTCTGCAATTGATACACATCGATTTTATCCTGAAAATTTACCGTATGAGCCCAGGCTAAATTAGGCGTCACTCCATGAAAGATTAATGGACCACCTGGGAACAAGCCGCCCAAGATATTCCAACCTTCCTCAGATTGCACATGCGCCTCATAAAAAGCTGTGGCACCTTCGATGGGCTGATGCGCATTGATGACTAACATCGGCTCTCCAGTGGCAGATTTCGAGCTCTTAATGGCAAAGGCATTACTACCTTCTCCCGTAAAGCCCGGCAGTGAGGGAATGGAAGCATCTAAAATCTTAGGTAAGGTTTTATCCACTCCGCAGAAGATTGCTACAGAGAACATCGTCGTAGCGATATAATCTTCAATAGCAATGGGAAATATGTGCTTGTTCAAAACCTCTGACGGATGCGCCTTTCCATAGGCCTCTAAACCCATCAAGTATCCTTGCACCAATTGCAAGAATTTCGGATCCATCGACTTGATCTGCTGATCGACCACTTTTCGTGTATTCAATAAGCCAAACACAAAGTCCACTGGAGCTCCCTTCTTCCCTAAATAGGTGCCTAATTTACCTTTACCGGTTAAAATAAGCGTTTGTATCGTTTTAAAATCATCCTCCGAATGCGCGTAGGCTAAGCCATAGGCTACTTCCGGGTCCGTGGGGGCGAAAATATGGGGTATACCATAGGTGTCGCGGGCAATGGTGATTTTATCCTTTCGGATGAGGGGTTGTTGAGCGTTTGCTAGAAATGTAAATAGGCAAAGAGCAGCTACTAGTTTTAATTTCATTATTCAGGTTTAGCGAGTAAGTTAGCCAATAAGCGATAGGCACCAGGAACACCTGCCGGTATTTCGCGGAAGAAAACAAGTCCCGTATAAATGAATTGTCCTTTTCCGTCTTTAGTCACGGCGATGTTTCCTTTATTTTCAGCTTCATTAGGATCTGAAAATCCTAAAGGAAACTCAAAATGCGTATCGTTTGTTTCGGCCGTATAAATACTGCGCTCCTGAATCCAATCGTTGAAATCTTTTTCAGTGATTTTGTTAGGGCTGTTTAGTAGTGCGTGATTTGGTAGAAGAAAATTTGGCTTAGCTTCTTCTTTCGTAATCCGGTTACGTGTCACTTGTAATGGATAAGGTGACATACTCGACTTCATAGGTCCTAAGAAACTGGCCGTATTGTATTGAACCACATAATTACCTCCGTTTTCGATATATTTCATGATTTCGGGGTATGCATTTGCCCAAAAGTCATTGGTATTATAGGCTCTAACTCCTGTCATTACCACATCGTATTTCTTGAGATTAACGGCTGTTAAATCCTTCTCCGATAGAAAATCGATTTCATAGCCCATCTGTTTTAAACCTTCTGGAACTTTATCTCCGGCTCCCTTAATATAACCTAGGCGATTGCCTTTCTTGATAAAGTCAATATGCAATAAACTTAAGTTGACTGGTGCGAAATAGCGCTGCGTAGGGATATGCGCATATTCGATGGTTTGTATTTCCAAAGAATCTACCCAGTGATCATTTCCAGAGGCTATATGCAATTGCAAATTAGAGGTTAGCTTCCCTTCTTTTAGGCTCGCTTCTGAAAAGGAAATAGGCCATTCGCGTTTCTCGCCTGCTTTCATTCCTTCTTTTAAAGGAATTAGGGCGATTGAGGTTCCATTCGTTTTAACGTCAATTGCTCCCGGTTTTAATGCCGACATTGCTGTTATAGCGATTTGGATGGTTTTGGTGGCTTTGCTTCCCTTCGGTAATAAAACGACATTGGAACTTAAGGTAAAGACTGTTTTAGGGCTAATGGTGATAGGAGACAGAATTTCTCCTTTCACTGGATCAATAATTAATTCTTGAACGGGTCTTTCTACACTAAATTCTTCTCCTTGAATGTGGAAGATTGCTTTAGCGGTATAGGCAGGATCTACTTTTGCTTGACCTATTTTTTGTTGATCAGATACATTAAAGTGCCCCGTTGCTTTCGTTTGCTGAATCCAATAAGGTTGTGTTATCGCTGCGGAGACTGTGATAGTACGTTTTAATGGATATTTTTTATAAGGTTGTATTTTGCCTGTAAAAGTGGTGTCTTGGCCTCCAAATGAAACGGCGACATCCTCTACCGAAATAGGCGCTCTCACGATAAATTCGGTTTTAATGTTCAATTTTTCACCCGTAGCAATGATACCTTGCGTTGTGGTAGCTCCTAAGTAAATCCCAGCTGCTTGAACCACCCAGGCATCGATTTCCGCGATTTTCTTTTGAGTCCAAGAGCTAGCAGGAAGCGCTTTTATCGCCTTTTTAAGTCCTATCAAAGCCGGAATGCTGGCGTAAGGTTTTTCTGGGTTATAGGCTGTGATAATAGGATTGATTAAGGCCTCTATGCTCGGATTCACGCGATTCCAAGTGGCATCTACTCCGTCCCATAAGAATTCTTTAGGAGCATCCCCTCCTAGCGTGGCAAAATACTCGGTGCTTCTACCGCGATCTACCGCAAACCCAAAACCTTGGGATTTATGTTGACTTCTACTGTAGGCGGCTAATTCGCCCGTGCTTTGACCTAGGAAGGGTAAAAAATCACCAATATCTACTTTGAATTGTGATTCACTAATCGTTGAATTTCCGCTTGAACCAGGGAAACGGAACGTATTCCATAAAAGTCGTTTTGCCTGCCAAACATTCACCCCTTGCTTCAATTGCTCCGGGTACATGTTAGGGTCAGCCGCGGCCTTATAAGCTTCGATTGCGAGAGCCGACGAAGCGGAATGGTGACCATGCCCTGCTCTAGCATCCGGGGGGAATCGCGTAAAAATGATATCTGGACGTGTTTTACGAATAACCCAAACTAAATCAGATAGGATGAGATTCTTATCCCAAAATCCCAAAGCCTCATCCGTCGACTTCGAAAAGCCAAAATCAAAAGCGCGGGAGAAATATTGATTCGCACCATCAATTCGACGAGCGGCTAATAATTCCTGTGTTCTAATTAAGCCCAAAGGAACCCCTTGCTCGTCCCCGATGAGGTTTTGGCCTCCATCTCCTCGCGTACAAGCGAAATAATTCGTCTCCCAGTATTGTTGCTGCGCAAACCAGGTGAGCATATGGGTGCTCTCGTCATCTGGATGAGCTGCCACGTGTAAGACAGAGCCAAGCACCTTTAATTTTTTCAAGTCTTCGCCTAATTGAGCGGCGTTTCTTTGTTGAGAAAGTGCAGGAAAGGCCAATAAGGCGAGAAAAATGAGCTTTTTCATTAGTTTAACATGTTTCGGTTCCACGGTCCACGGTAATTTCGAGCAAGTAAGGCGGTTGCTTCCGGGTCATTTAAAACGGTTTTGGTTCCAGGGTCATAAGAAAGCGGTCGTCCTAATTTCATGGATAGGTTGGCTAAAATACAAGACGCCGTTGAAATGTGGCCTTCTGATATATCTGCTATTGGTTTAGAGCCCTTATCTATCGCAGCTAAAAAATCAAGCATGTGTCCGCGTGTAGCAGGCGCTGCATTTAATTCGATGCGATC
>CAIVPV010000113.1 GCA_903907915.1 uncultured Cytophagaceae bacterium | reverse complement strand
TGATCACCTATACTTTGACGGTGGAGCCTACGGCCTCTTTTTGGGATTGTGGTGAGTTCATTGCTTGCGCCTATAAATTACAGGTTCCGCACCCTCCGGGAGCTCCTTTGTTCTTGTTGCTAGGTAGAATGTTCTCTTTGCTTGCGCTGGGGGATGTGACGCGAGTGGCATTTTGGGTGAATATGATGTCTGTTTTAAGTAGCGCATTCACCATTTTATTCTTGCATTGGACGATCGTGATGATCGGTCGCAAGATGATTAATAAGTCTTTTGATGCCATGAATGCAACTGAGCGTTTTGGTTTATTAGCCTCGGGCGTTGTAGGATCATTGATTTATACCTTTTCGGATACGTTTTGGTTCTCTGCTGTGGAAGCTGAAGTTTATGCGATGTCGTCATTTTTTACTGCAATTGTAGTTTGGGCGGCGTTCAAGTGGGAGTTAGTGGAAGATAGAGCGGAATCGAATCGTTGGATCTTATTCATTGCTTACTTGGTTGGTTTATCCATAGGTGTCCATTTATTGAATTTGGTGACGCTTCCGGCTTTAGGATTATTGTATTATTTCAAACGCTACGAGAAGCCAACTTTGACCGGTGGAGTGATTTCGATTTTAATTGCCTTATTTATTTTGGGAATTATTAATGCTGGTATTATACCTGGTTTACCTAGTTTGGCCTTCGAATTTGAGTTGACTTTCGTGAATACCTTGGGCTTTTCGTATGGTACAGGAGCGATTGTTTTCTTAATCTTATTGTTAGCGGCTATCGTTTTTGGGATTCGTTATTCGTATGCTAAAGGCAAGGAAGTTCTCAATGTCGCGCTCTTCTCCTTTGTCTTTTTACTCATCGGTTATTCAACCTATACGGTCGCTCTAGTGCGTTCGGGGTATAATACACCAATTAACGAGAACGATCCGAGCAATATCTTAAACTTCTTGAAATACTTGAAGCGTGAGCAATATGGCGAGCGTTCCTTGATTTATGGCCCGGTATATACTGCGGAAGTAACGGGTTATAAAGAGGGTGCGGAGACGCCTATTTATAAGATGAAGGACGGGAAATATGTGGAGTACACGAAGAAACCGGTGTATGAATACGATAAGACCCAAATGATGTTATTGCCTCGGGTGTATTCGAGTCAAGCGAATCACGTGAAGTTATACCAAGAGATGCTCGGTATTCCGGCTGGGGAAAAGCCAAGTTTTGGTAAGAACCTAGAATTTTTATTTACGCATCAATTAGGGCATATGTATATGCGGTATTTGTTGTGGAATTTTGTGGGTCGAGAAAGTGATTTGCAGGATGCTTGGGCCATCAATGCCTTTGAGGATACCTCGAAATTACCAGATATTCTACGCAATAATAAGGCGAGAAATAACTACTACTTTTTGCCGATTATCTTCGTGCTATTAGGTTTCTTCTATATGCTTCGCAAGAACGATAAAGACCTTTTAGTGACTATTTTGATGTTCGTCTTGACGGGTGTGGCCTTAACGGTTTACCTGAATTCACCTCCTACAGAACCGCGTGAGCGTGATTATATCTTTGTAGGATCGTTTTATTTTATGTCGATTTGGGCGGGTTTTGCGGTGATGCAGATCATGGAGTTTATTCAAAAATTTGTGAAAGCAGATAAGGCCAAATGGGCGATTGTCGCTTTATTGGGTTTAACGGCTCCTGCGATTTTGGCACAACAAAACTGGGATGATCACGATCGCAGTGATCGTTACCACCAGATTGATTTTGCTAAAAACTTATTAAACTCTTGCGCCCCCAATGCGATTCTATTTACGGGCGGTGATAATGATACATTCCCACTTTGGTATGTACAAGAAGTCGAAGGATTCAGAACGGACGTTCGTGTATGTAATTTGTCCCTATTAGGAACGGATTGGTATATCGATCAAATGAAGCGGAAAACTTATGAATCACAACCATTGCCTATTCTATTAACGAAAGATCAGTTAATGGAGGGAGTAAATGACCAGATTTTATTTAATCCTAAGGAGGGTCTGACTGCGATGTCTTTACCGGACTATTTGGATTTATTGCACAAAGACAGCCCTTCTATTCAGGAGCAAACGCAATTAGGCGAGACGATTAATACACTTCCTACTGATTCGGTGGTGATCCCTGTCGATATAGCTGCTGTAGCGAAGTCAAACTGGTTCCCTAAGCAATTTGTTCCGTATATGTCACCTGCTTTAGGTTGGAAGTTGCCATCGCATAATATCTACAAAGGCGAACTGATTCAATTAGAGATCATTTCAAACAACGCAATGTCTGGTTGGAAACGTCCGATTTACTTCGCATCTACTTTGCCAAATGATCAGTATTTAGGTCTGAAGGAATCGATGCAATTAGAAGGCTACGCCTATCGTTTAATGCCATTCAAGATCCCTGGGGCTAATGATGGTTATGTAAACACGGAGGTGATGTCCAAGAATATCATGAAAAAGATGTTTTGGAGAGGCCTTGATAACGATCAGATTTATTACCATGGGGATTTCTATTTAGGCATTCCATCGGTGACAGCTCGTCTAGGTGTCTACCGTTTAGCAGATCAATTAGTTCGCGAAGGAAATTATGCTCAGGCGAAAAAGGTATTAGATTTCTTAGACCAAAAAATGCCTGACAAAGTAATCCCTTATGATCAATTCTCTGCTAGTATGGTTGAATTGTATATCGCTGTAGGTGATCCAAAGGCTGCTCTTAAAATGGCCTCTAAAATCGTCAAGCGCGATGATCAACTATTAGATTATTATTTAGATGGGCGCTATGGTTCACACGAACGTGATGTCCAAATTGCGATCTACGAAATGAATTTAGTCGTTTCAGCTTTGAAGGCATCGAAAGTAAGTCCTGCGAAATACCAGGAGCTGGAGGAGAAGTTTACTAAGCAGATGGGTCGACTTCAGTAGAAAGCATAGAGCACAAAGCATAAAGAATAAAGTAGGAATAAAAAGAGCGGCACTTGCCGCTCTTTTTATGTTATAGTAATAAACACTTCAGAATTCATCGCCAAAGGCGATACAAACTTTATTCTTTATGCTTTATTCTTTATGCTTTATTCTTTGTGCTTTAAAAAAGCTTCGCTTTTACGATGAAAACATATCCCTCACCTTATGAAAGAATCCTTTCTCACCTTTACCCGGTTGAGGGGCGAAGTTAGGGGAGGCGCGTAGTTTTTCTAATAATTCGGTTTCTTCCTTGCTGACCTGCTTAGGCGTCCAAATATTCACATGAACTAATTGATCTCCGATCGAGTAACCATTTAATTCTTTGATTCCTTTACCTTTTAAACGTAGAATCTTGCCGCTTTGTGTTCCAGCTTCTAAGGTAATCTTAGCTTTTCCACCGATGGTAGGTACTTCTACGGAGGTTCCCAGGGTGGCATCTACGAAATTTACGTATAGATCGTAAATTACGTTATTTCCATCGCGGTGCAATAGCTCATGTGCCTCTTCTTCGATGACGATTAATAGATCTCCAGCCACGCCACCACGAGGAGGAACATTCCCTTTACTCGACATGGATAGTTGCATGTCATTGGATACGCCTGCTGGGATTTTGATTGGGATGATTTCTTCTTCTAAAACGCGTCCTTCACCGAAGCAATCCCCACATTTCGATCCGACTGTTTTACCTTCGCCGTTGCAATGAGGGCAGGTAGATGAGGTGACCATTTGGCCTAACATCGTTTGCTGAACTTGACGAACCTGACCTGAACCTTGGCAGGTGGCACATGATTTTAAGTCAGTACCGTTTTTAGAGCCATTACCTGCACATGATTTACAAGCAACATGGCGTTTTACTTTAATCTTCTTTTCTACGCCGTTTGCGATCTCTTCTAAATTCAACTTAAGCTTGATGCGTAGGTCGGTTCCTCTACGTTGACGTCTTCCGCCACCGCTACGGCCTCCATTGAAAAAGCTACCGAACGGGCTCTCGTCTGCGCCACCAAAGATATCTCCAAACTGAGAGAAGATATCTTCCATATTCATTCCACCACCGCCAAAACCTCCGCCAGCAGCTCCACCCATTCCTGCGTGTCCGAAACGGTCGTATTGCGATTTCTTTTGGGAATTACTTAAGACCTCATAGGCCTCAGCTGCTTCTTTGAATTTATCTTCTGCCTCTTTGTTATCGGGGTTTTTATCAGGATGGTATTTTACCGCCATTTTACGGTATGCCTTCTTGATTTCGTCTTCCGATGAGGATTTGGAAACGCCTAATATTTCGTAATAATCTCTTTTTTGAGCCATTTTATCTTAATTACCTACCACCACTTTCGCAAAGCGGATGACTTTTTCGTTCAGTGTATATCCTTTTTCAACTACTTCTACCACTTTGCCTTTTTCCTCCTCGCTAGGAGCAGGAAATTGAGTGATGCAATCATGTAATTCAGCATCAAAAACTTCGCCTTTAGCTGGTAATTCTTTTAAACCTTTGGATTGAAGAATAGCGCCAATTTTAGCGAAAATTAATTGTGTACCTTCTGATATTTCTCCCTCTGGAGCATTCGCAATGGCACGTTCATAGTCATCGATTACGGG
This sequence comes from uncultured Cytophagaceae bacterium, assembly GCA_903907915.1. GTDB lineage: Bacteria > Bacteroidota > Bacteroidia > Cytophagales > Spirosomataceae > Aquirufa. The sequence goes on along the minus strand of CAIVPV010000113.1, from coordinate 6,021 downwards.
TAATAAGTCGATAATTAAACGTTCCGACGCGGTTTGAATCATTTCTATTTTCTCTTTCGCCGTGCGTTTACGGAAGTTTTCGAAGTCTGAATACAGGCGAAGGTATTTCTCTTTCATCTCTGTTAATTCATCTATCGGAGCTGATTCTTCCGTTTCAGGCGCATTTTCTTCTTGTTGATTGACGATTTCTTCCTCAGGCGTTTGATCTTTTTCTTTCTTTTTCATGGTACAAAATTACGATTGCAAATCCTTGATACAAATTCAATACCAAAAACAATTTTATGACACTTTGGCATAAATGATTCGACCTTTGTAATTTTAGGCAAATGTCAAAAAGTCCAGCTCAAATTTCTCATCTTATTAAGGCCAAAGCACAGCAATTTGGTTTTGCTTTTTGTGGCATCTCTGAGGCAGGATTTTTAGAAGAAGAAGCGTCTAGACTAGAGGACTGGTTGAATTCGAATCAGCACGGAGAAATGGCCTATATGGCGAACCATTTTGATAAACGACTAGATCCGCGGAAGCTGGTGGATGGTTGCCAAACCGTTGTTTCGCTTGTTTATAACTATTTTCCAGCGGAGGAAATCGCTGTGAACGATTTCAAGATTTCTAAATATGCCTACGGTGAAGATTACCATCGGGTGATTAAAGATAAGATGCAGGACCTATGGGACGCCCTAAAAAATGAATTAGGGGAGTTTTCTGGTCGGATGTTTGTCGATTCAGCTCCGGTATTAGAAAAGGCTTGGGCGAAGAAATCTGGGCTAGGTTGGATTGGTAAGAATGCGAATTTGATTATTCCGAAGCAGGGGAGTTTCTATTTTTTGGCAGAACTCTTATTGGATATAAAAGCTAGTCCAGATGGGCCTATTAAAGATTTTTGTGGTACGTGCACGCGTTGCATCGATGCTTGTCCTACAGATGCCATTACTCCATACGTTGTGGATGGGAGTAAATGCATTTCCTATTTTACGATTGAGTTGAAAGATCAAATGCCGGCGAGTTTACAGTCAGACTTTCAAAACTGGATTTTTGGTTGTGATATTTGCCAAGATGTGTGTCCTTGGAATCGCTTTTCGAAGCCGCATAATGAACCTAGATTCAATAGCCAGCTAGCAGATGTTGATTGGGAGGGATTATCAGAGGAGGTTTTCCAAACCTTATTTCACTATTCCGCTATCAAGCGAACAAAATTAAAGGGCATTCAGAGAAACCTGGACTATGTGAAAAAAAAGAGGCCATGAAATCATGGCCCTTTTCTAGCAAAATAAAACCCTAAAGTGAAAGTCGTATAATCAGGCTAGGTTCGATGACCTCAACCGTTTTTTGATTTGTGAGGATCATTTCGGCCGCTTTTTGGCCTAATTTCTCCGGATGAGTACTCACTACCGTGATTCCTCCAGCAATAATTTCTTTAAATGGATGATCGTTCAAGGAGATGATACCCACCTCTTTTCCCAATGTCCATTTATTTTTATCCGCATATTTGATAGCCTGGAAAAGATCGCTATCGGACAAAGTGAAATAAATCTCATTTTGGCGATAATCGTCCTCTTCTAGGCCATCTAATACTTGGAAATTCAATGAATTCGATTCACAGAATTCACTGCACGCATTGATTAATTCAGGATCGAAGTATTCGTCTTCGCTCATCACTAAATTAAGACTGCGGTACTTATTAAACAGGTTTAGTTGGGTATTAAAAATCTTTTTTAGCGATGGGTTAGGAGGACAAATTAGACTAGAATGACGGATGGTTCCGAAATTTTGGTCTAATAAAATCAATCGATCCCCAGCTATTTTCTGCAATATTTTCACCGTTTCTTCATCCTCATCGATTAAATGGGGTTGAATCAGGTAATAATGGTAATTCCCTAGTTGTTGACCAATGATTTCTTTGAATTCACGCGGTTTGTACTGATAGGTATAAATATCCACCATGACATTCTTGCCAAAGTGATCCAAAAAGGCATTATAAAGTGTTTGATTTGTCTCCGTCATCCGTCCGATGAGGAAAAGAACTTTCGTCTTCACTTTAAGGCTTGATTCTGAAATGAAGTAGCCTTTGCGGAAAATGGATGTGATGGCACCCATTTTATGTAACTCGGTATAGGCTCTCTCCACGGTGTCTCGGGAAAGATAGCACTCTTCCGATGCCTCATTAATGGATGGCAATCGTTCGCCAGGTTTTAATTCCCCCATTTCAATGTCCTGCAAAAGTGAATTTACTAATTGCTGGTATTTCGGGAGTTTATTTCCTGAATTCTTTACGTTAAATGAAACAAATGTTTTATTCATATCGAAGAATAATTCTTGTTCCAAATGTACGGGGGTGCCTTTGTTTAGGATAGGACGAATCTTACAAATGCAAGGACAATTCTTGCATTCGGTTATTTCAGGACAATTCCATCCAATTTCCTGGTTTAATTCCCTAATTTTAAGATTCAAATGAACAGACTCGTTTTCTTTTTATTGTTGTTTCTCTTTTTTGGTCTCTACAGTCAAAATCAAACGCGCTATGAACGACTAAGCACGAACTCTGGCTTGTCCCAAAGTTCTATCTATAAAATCATTCAAGATAAAAAGGGTTTCTTGTGGTTTGCCACAGGTGATGGCTTAAATCGGTACGATGGGCACAATTTTAAGATTTATCGCAATGACCCCAGTGATCCTAAGACCTTAAGCGGTAGTGAGATATTTTCTGTGACGGAAGATGATTTAGGGAATCTTTGGGTAGGTACGCGAACGTCAGGTTTAAATAAAATTGAATTAGCTACAGGTAAAATCACCCGATTTACGAAAGGGCCTGCGGGACAAGATTTGTCTAATTCTACTATTCCCAGTATTCTAAATTTAGGGAAAGGCAAAATAGGGGTGGCTGTATTAGGTGTAGGTTATCTGGTGTATGATGTACGTACGAATCAATTAATAAAGGAAGAATGTGAGTGGAAAAATGCCTACGTAAAAGAGGTGGCTAGACTCTTTAAGCATTCTTCAGGTACGATTTGGATGGGAACGAGAACGGGTTATTTGATTTCCCAATTGAATGCCCACAGTTTTATTCCGTATCAATTTGGCGCCATTAATTACCGGGTTAGGGCTTTATTTGAAACGAAAAATGGGGATATTTTGGTCGGAACAGATGGGAAGGGGATTTTTCAATTCACACCTAAAACGCAGCAATTTAAGGTGGTGTTTTATCAAGCATCTGACCCCTTATCACGCCAAAATATTGTTACGTCAATGGCAAAAGATGCCTTGCATAATTTATGGATTGGTACCGATAATGGGGTTTATAAGCTCAATGGAGAGAATTTTAAAGCCTACACTAATATTGCATCTAATCCGGATCCAGATGTAGGTATTTCGTCTAATTCTACCATGAGTTTATTTACGGATGCGAATCAAAATACGTGGATTGGTACTTGGGAGGCTGGTTTGAATATTTCCTTTTTTCAAAAACCTCGATTTTCCGTTTTCCGCTACAAACCTAATAGCTTACAGGGCCTACTGAGTAATAAGGTTAGTGCCATTGCGGCAGATGGCGATGCCGGTATTTGGTTAGGTAGTAATGTGGGTTTGTCCTATTTTAATCACAAGAAAAGGGCCGTCACGCATTATTTACAAAGCGCATCCGCAAATAAATTAAATTCGACGGAGACCTATGATGTGAATTTTATCTATCCTCAAACGGATGGGTCGGTCTGGTTAGGACTTTGGGGGAAGGGGATTAATCTATTTACTAAACAACATCAATTAATTGATTTTCCATTTAAGCCAGGTAAAAGGGAGGCTAATTTTAATACGATGACTCCTTATCGAAATCAATTTCTGTTAGGAACATCGGGAATAGGTGTAGTTTCATTTGACCCGGCTACGAAACAATATGGAGAGCCTTTTTCTGTATTAGGGAAGTATAATTTGATGAATAAGTCAATTTCATCGATACGGATTATCGATAATCGAGAAATATGGTTGAGTACGATAGGTCATGGTTTATATGTGTATCAAATTGCCACGCAGGAATTACGTCATTATGTTAAATCGGCTGATCCAGGTGCTTTAAGTTATAATCACGTGAACCAGGTTTTTCAGGATCGCCAAAAAAGGATTTGGGTGATGACTCAAGGCGGCGGTCTAAATCAATATCTGGGGCCTGATAAAGGATTTAAAGTGTTTACCGTTAAGGATGGCTTAGTTAGTAATAGTATACGCGGCGTAGTGGAAGATGCGAAAGGGGATTTGTGGTTTACGACGAATGGGGGAATTTCTAAAATGGACGGAAAAACCTTGAAGTTTGTCAGTTTCGAAGAGGCCGATGGATTACAAGGAAAAGAATTTATGACCAACGCGATTGCTAAGAATAATCAGAATTGGTTGTTTTTTGGGGGTGTAAACGGTTTGAATTATTTAAAGTCGGATAGTCTACGGATGCGCTTGAATGCCCCCGATGTCTATTTTACGAAGCTGAAAATCTTTAATAAAGACGTGGAAGTAGGCGAGGAAAACTCCCCACTTTTAGTTGATATTTTGTCGACTAAGCAGTTAATTCTGCAGCCAGATCAAACCGTTTTTAGTATCGATTTTGTTGCCTTGGAATACCAAAGGCCTAAGAATAACCGCTATGCCTATTTTTTAGAGGGTTTTGAAAAAGAGTGGAATCAGGTGGGAACACAGCGAACAGCGACCTATACTAACTTAAGTCCTGGGGATTATATCTTCAAGGTGAAAGCAAGTAATTCGGATGGGGTTTGGGCGGAGAAACCTTATGAGTTGATGATTACCGTATTACCACCTTGGTATCGCACCTGGTGGGCTTATGTTCTTTATGTAGTTTTAGTAGCTGCGCTCATATATGCCTTCATTCGGGAGGTTCAGATTAGGGAAGCTTTTCGAACAGACTTACGTTTAAAAGAAATTGAAAAAGAGCGAATTCAAGAGCTAGAACAAGTAAAGACGCATTTCTTTACCAATATCTCCCATGAATTACGCACCCCTTTAACCTTAATTACAAGTCCGTTAGAGAAGTATTTTATATCGAATAATAGCCTGAATAAGGATCAAAAGACGAAGATTAATTCCATTTACCAAAACGCTCAGAAACTACTTCGTCTCATCAATCAACTTTTGGATTTATCTAAAATTGAATCGGGTAATGTGCAGCCAGTGGTAGAGAAGCATGATTTAGTGCGTCAATTAGACTCGATTAAGCAAAGTTTTGATTCGTACGCTCAGCAGAAACAAATCAAATTAAAGTGGGATGTTCCTATCGAGTCTTTATTGGTTTATTATGATGCCGATATTATAGAAAAATGCGTGACGAATCTTTTATCAAATGCCTTTAAATTTACCCCAGAAGAAGGGATAATTGGTGTTCGATTAGCATTGCACAAATCCTATCAAGGCGGTCAGGAGACAATTTCTAGAGTAACCATTCACGTGATGGATACGGGTAAGGGAATAAGTGCGGAGCATATGCTTCATATTTTTGACCGTTTTTATCAAATTCCAGAAAAGTCGGATCGGGTGGGTACGGGAGTGGGGCTCTCCTTATGTAAGGAATTAATGGAGGTGCATCGAGGAACTATCGACGTGCAAAGTGATTTAGGGGCAGGATCTGATTTTAAATTACATTTTCCCGTTACACGGGAGGCTTTTGATCCCGCTTGGGTGAAAGCTGGAACTCTTCCAGCAGTCAATGAGTCAGAGAGTCAAAAAGTCGACTTTATTCAGCAGGAGAAGCAGATTCTTCTTATTGTCGAAGATCACGCGGAGATGCGCGCTTTTATTCGCGAGATTTTCGAGAGATCCTTCCAAGTGATCGAAGCTGATCGGGGTGAAACCGGATTAGAAATGGCCTTAATGTATTTGCCTGATGTAGTGATTACGGATTGGATGATGCCAGGTATGTCTGGAGTTAATCTATGTAAAGCGATTCGTGCGGATTCAAAAACCAGCCATATTCCGGTGGTGATATTAACCTCTAAAAGTTCTCAGGAAAGTCAAATCGAGGGGATGCAG
>CAIVPV010000112.1 GCA_903907915.1 uncultured Cytophagaceae bacterium | reverse complement strand
ACATTTTTACCCAAAAAGCCACCGCCGAATTCATCTGCCGTAAGCTTTACAAGGAATTTGTTTACTATAAACCGAATGAGGCTTTTGTCCTTCAAATGGCCGCTGTTCTGAGGTCCAATAACTTCGAAATCAAGCCACTGCTGAAGTTTCTATTTACCTCCGATGAATTTTATACAGCAGCCTACATCGGCAGCAAAATTAAAAATCCTACGGAATTAATGGTGGGAGCGTCAAAGCTCTTAGAATTACCTTCGCCTGACTACATCAATATGTATGAGATGTCGAAAGTCCTTCAAATGCAATTATTCCAGCCACCTGATGTAGCGGGTTGGCCAGGTCAGCGAGAATGGATTTCTTCGACCACCTATTCTTATCGGGGTGGATTTTCGGATTCTTTGATCACCGGTAAACGCTATAATGGCGTAGCGGTAACGGGTAAACTATTCGCCTTAACCTATGCCCAAAGCTTTACTAATTCAGAAAAGGCAGTAGAATTCGTGGATGACGTGTGCCTTTTATTTTTGGCCTTTCCTGCTACTGTAAAGAAGAAGGCCTTTCTGTTAGAAACCTTGTTAGCTGGAACAATCGTGAAGAATTATTCCACTTATTCACCCGGTGCGAATGTGAATTTGCAGCAATTTTTTAAGGCAGTGATGCGCTTACCTGAATTTCAACTCTGTTAATCATGAAAAAAGACCTATCAAGAGCTGAATTTTTGCGAAGAATGGCACTGCTTTCGGGTGGTGTTGGAATTGGTATTTCGGGTATTCCAGGACAGGCCTATGCGCAATTGCCAGCCGGTTTAGCGGCCTCTGTTCCCACAGGAAACGTAGTCGTCATCATTCAATTATCTGGCGGAAACGATGGCTTAAATACGGTTATTCCAGCTGAAAATGACACTTATTTTTCTAAGCGACCTGATATCGCTATTAAAAAAGCCGATGCCTTAGCCTTGAAAAATGGGATGTATTTGCATCCTTCCATGACCGCTATCAAGTCCTTATATGATCAGGGGAATGTAGCTATTGTCCAAAACGTCGGCTACGCAAACCCCAATCGTTCTCATTTCCGTGCTACGGACATTTGGAATACGGGCTCGGATGCAAACGTAGTCTGGGAGGAAGGCTGGGCTGCTCGTTATTTGGCAGAAAAATACCCATCTTATCCTATTGCCATGCCATCGCAACCGATGGCCATCCAATTAGGCTCCGTCGAATCCTTATTGTTTCAGTCAGATATAGGCCGTTTCGGTACTGTTTTCGAAGACCCAAATCTCTTCTACCAATTAGTTTCCGGCACCTTGACGGATGATGAAATTCCTCCCGCTACACTTGCCGGGGATGAATTAGCGTTTTTAAAGCAAATATCCAGTACCTCCTTGCAATATTCTACCATTATTCGGGACAAAGCCTTGAAAGGATTGAATTCTTTAACCTATCCCAATACTAATTTAGCAAGGCAATTAGGCATCGTGGCAAAATTAATCACCGGAGGCCTAGAAACGCCTGTCTATTTATGCACGATAGGTGGATTCGACACCCATGCAAATCAATTAAACCAGCATGCGAATCTATGGAAGCAAATATCGGATGCAGTTTCAGCCTTTCAGAAAGATCTCAAAACCCAAAATAAAGCCGATAAAGTTACCTTATTGACTTTCTCTGAATTCGGTCGTCGCGTAAATCAAAACGGTACCACCGGCACGGATCACGGAACTGCAGCACCGATGTTCGTTATAGGGAATACGGTTCGAGGGGGACTAGTGGGCGAGAATCCAAATTTGATTGACGTAGACAGCAATGGAGATATTAAGGCTAAATTCGATTACCGTCAAGTATATTCAACGGTATTATCTGATCACTTAGGTTTATCAGCCGCCAGTACCACTGCCATCTTTAAGAAATCCTTTGATAGCCTTCCGCTATTCATTAATTCTCCACTGATTGAAGAGGCTGGAGTGAAAATGATATTGATGGATCCAGCTCCTAATCCAGCTTCTGGACAGGTTCGCATTCAATTTGCTGTTTTCGTATCTATGCGAGTGGAGCTTGCTTTATTTGATATGCAGGGCCAAAAACTCGGTCTAATTTTTGAAGGCGACTTAGCCAATGGAACCTATACTTACCCAGTAGATATAGCACATTTGCCGTCCGGTACTTACCTTTTTAGTTTAGCTGCATCAACGGGTCAAAGAATTACCAAACGATTAATCATCGCAAATTAGATTCTTTGTTTATATTTGTAGATTGATGAAAAAGAACCTCTATTTCTTGCTTTTATTAACGCTCTTTAGCTTGTCTGCAAGCGCACAGCGTTGGTCCTATGGTGCTGGCTTAGGCGGTTCCTTATACCACGGTACTTGGGCAAATTGGCATATTTTACCTAATAATAAGGAGTTTGCGATGACGCGGCCTGCCTTAAATCTACAAGTGCGTTATCAGAATAACCCCACGTTTGCTTACAGGCTTCAGGCGGTGATGACTGATTTGCGTGGAGGGACTGGAAATCGTGTTTCCCCGGTCACGGCGGGCCTTCCTGTGACGAATTTTGCGACATCGATTTTTGGATTAGATGCGTTAGTAGAATATAATTTCTTGAATTACCAAAACTCCGTAAAACGGGTGAACAACTGGACTCCCTATTTCTATATAGGTGCTTCTACCATATTTGCTAAAGTGGCAGGAACGCAAGATGCCGTAGCTTTTAAGACCAATACGAAGATGAGTTATGCGCTCCCTTTCGGAATCGGTTTTAAATACCAGTTATCGCCTAGTTGGGGTGTTCAATGGGATTTAGGGGCTAGAAAGACGTTTACGGACGCGCTGGATCGTCCTTTATCTGAAGGAGAAGCGTCCTTTAATTTAACCAAAGGAGATCAATATTTGAATTCCTCCCTAACGGTCACTTACACGATTCAATCTGTTTTTTGTCCTACCTATTAACAAGTTTTAATTGGATAGAGTGGTCAATATGACTACATTTGCCATCTTGTTATATGCAAATCCTTGATTTAAATTGAAAGAATTAATTGATCTACGTAATGTTCCCGTACACATCGCCGTAATTATGGATGGCAATGGTAGATGGGCAAAGCAACAAGGGATCATGGACCGCGTTTTTGGACATCGTTCTGCTTTAAAGGCAGTTCGTGAAACAATCGAAGGATGTGGCGAATTAGGAGTTAAGTTTTTAACGCTTTATGCCTTTTCTACAGAGAATTGGAATCGTCCTAAAGCGGAAGTAAGTGCCTTAATGAGTCTATTAGTCTCTGCGATTAAAGATGAATTACCTGGTATGATTGAGAAAGATATTCGCCTAAAAGCGATCGGGGATTTAAGTAAATTACCGGCATCTTCTAGGGCAGAATTAGAGAAAGCAATGGCGAAAACAGTAAATAATAAGGGTTTAACCCTGAATTTAGCGCTTTCGTATTCTGGGAAATGGGATTTAGTTCAAGCGACCCAGCAGATTGCTGAAAAAGTAAAAAGTGGAGAATTAAACGTTGAATCGATAGATTCAGATACTATTCAATCCTATTTGACTACGGCAGATATGCCGGATCCAGATTTGATGATAAGAACTGGTGGAGACCACCGAATTAGTAATTTTATGCTGTGGCAATTAGCCTATGCAGAATTGTATATTTTTGAAGATTTGTTTTGGCCTGACTTTAGAAAAGAACATCTAAATGAGGCAATTATAGACTTTCAAATGCGTGAGAGACGTTTTGGAAAGATAAGTGAACAATTAAATTAAGGGCTGAGGCCCCCGTATGAAAAAATCAATTGCCACCCGATTAATGAATAAAATTAGCCTCTTTTTAGGGCTACTTATTTTTATCTTTGGAGCTTATTCTGCCTCTGCCCAAATTTTGGGGGGAACGCGATCTATCAGCTCTTCGCTTCCGGAAACGAGTTTTTCCTATGCAGATCCTAAGGAATATTCCATAGCCGATATACAGGTAACAGGTTCTCAGTTTTATGATGGAACTTCGATGATCAATATCTCGGGTTTACAAGTAGGGGACAAGATTAAAGTGCCTGGTGATGCCATAGGAGCCGCGATTCGGAAGATTATGAATCAAGGTATCCTGGATGAGGTCCTAATCTATGCGACAAAAGTGGAAGAGGGAAAGATCTGGTTGACCATTGAATTAAAAGAACGACCTCGATTGTTTTCCATTCAATATACAGGTATCAGAAAAGGGGAGCAAGAGGCTTTGAGCGATAAAATGAAGACTTACAAAGGTAAGATCATCACAGAAACACTTCGTAAAAATTTAGAGCTAACCATTCGCAAGTATTATCAAGAAAAAGGTCGTTTAAATGCGAAAACGAAATCGACGATTAAGACTGATTCGATGCGCGGTAATAACGCCATATTACATGTGGTGGTGGATAAAGGCGAGAAGGTAAAGGTGAATAAAATTATTATTAATGGAATTGATGAGAAATACCGTTCGTTGATTTTAAGAAAGATAAAAAATACGAAGCAGATACGTTTTGGACGCGTTTTCAAGCCCTCTAAATTCGTTCCTAAGAAATGGGATGAAGATAAGCAGAAGTTGTTAGAGGCGATGAATAAATTAGGTTACCGGGATTTTCAAATGAAGTCAGATTCGGTAGGAAACTTTAATAAAGAATCGATTAACCTAGTATTAAACATCGTTCAAGGCGCTAAATATTATTACAGAAGCATTCGCTTTGAAGGAAATTACATTTATCCAGATTCCTTGTTGCGTGATGTGTTAGGAGTGAAGAAAGGCGATGTATACAACACGGAGGAGTTAGATAAGAAAATGAATGCAAACCCTGGGGAGGATTTAAGTTCAGTTTATATGGATAATGGGTATTTATATTACCACGCTGAACCAGTGGAAACAGCCATCGAAGGCGATTCAATTGACTTAACTATTCGTATCTCAGAAGGTAAGCAAGCAACGATTAATAAAGTGACTTTAAATGGTAATACGAAGACATCCGATCACGTGGTGATGCGGGAGATTCGTACTTTACCGGGTCAAAAGTTTAATAAATCAGCGATCATTCGTACGGTTCGTGAGCTTTCAACCATTGGTTATTTTAACCCGGAAAAAATCAGTCCTAACCCGATTCCTCGTCCAGATGGAACGGTAGATATCGAATATAATGTAGAGGAAAAACCATCGGATCAAATCGAGCTTTCTGGAGGTTGGGGAGGTTACATTGGCTTTGTCGGAACTTTAGGGGTTGTATTTAACAACTTCTCAGCGAAAAACATCTTGAACCCGAAATCATACCATCCTTTGCCTGCAGGTGATGGTCAAAAACTAGCCGTAAAATTCCAAGCTAACGGAGCAGCTTACCAAAATTATAGTTTAACCTTTACCGAACCTTGGTTAGGTGGCAAAAAGCCTAACTCCTTCTCTATTTCCTTAAATAGCAGTATTTCGTATCCTTACCAATTCCAATCTGCGAGTATGTCAGGATATGGAAGTGGTTATGGTAGCGGTTACGGCAGTGGCTATGGTGGTTACGGTGGATATGGCGGAGGCTATGGTGGTTATGGAAGTGGTTATGGCGGATACGGTGGTTATTCGGTGCCTGACTCCTTATTAAGTGCTCACTTTAACGTGACCAGCTTAAGTCTAAGCTTAGGAAAGCGTTTGAAATGGCCTGATGATTATTTCTCTTTAAGCCACTCTTTGTCTTTTGCTAAATACGATGTGGATCGTTATTATACCTGGGCTTATCCGCAAGGTATTTCTACGTCCATTACGTTTATGACGAACTTCTCCCGTAACAGTATTGATAATCCTACGTTCCCGCGTTCGGGATCAAGTTTCTCTCTGACAGGTTCATTGACTCCACCTTATTCTTTACTGGGAGGGAACAAAGATAATTTGTTGATTGAGTACCATAAATGGATGATGGATGCAAGCTGGTTTAGTCCATTAGTGGGTAAATTCATCTTGCATACGCGTGCTCACTTAGGTTTCTTGGGTTCATATGGCGGGAAAGAGACGACGCGTTTCGAGCGCTTTGACTTAGGTGGATCGGGTATGGTGCAAGGTTTCTCCTTTAACCGCGATATCGTAGGTTTAAGAGGTTATAAAGACCGCGTTATTGGGCCATCAGGTTCGTATGGTAATGGTGGGGTTGCCTATAACAAGTTTGTCATGGAAGTACGTTACCCAGTTTCGTTGAATCCATCGGCGACGATCTTCTTGTTAGGATTTGCGGAAGGCGGGAATAACTTTGCTTCCTTAGGCGAATACAGTCCGTTCAATTTGTATAAATCAGCTGGATTTGGAGCGCGTATTTTTATGCCAGCATTCGGTATGATTGGAATTGACTACGGTATGGGCTTTGATAAACCACGTCCGGGAGATTCGGATTTTGGTCGTCAAGCGTTCACTTTCTCAATTGGACAACAACTTAGATAATCACGATGCGTTTGTTGCTGGCATTTCTAGGAATTCTATTGTTTGCGAACACGAGCTTTGCACAGAAGTTCGGTTATGTCGACACGGAGTTCATTACGTCTAAGATGCCGGAGTATGCCAAAGCGCAGCAGCAAATCGACCAGAACACAAAGACCTGGTTAGCGGAGGTTGAAAAGAAAAAGCAAGAGCTAGAGAAGCTTGAAAAGGAATTTAAGCTAGAGGAACTCTTGTTAACGGAAGATTTAAAGCAACAAAGATTATCGGCTATACAAGCTAAAAGTAAGGAGGCGAAGGCTTTTGAGAACCAGGTTTTTAGTGCGGAAGGTGAGTTATTTAAACTAAAGCAAACGGCCTATAAATCGATTTTAGATCAAATATCAAAAGCGATTGAAAAAGTAGTTCGGGCGAAACGTTTGGATTTTATCTTTGACAAAGCGAACGATGGGTTAGTGCTTTTGTATACAAACCCGGTACACGACTATTCTGACTATGTT
>CAIVPV010000111.1 GCA_903907915.1 uncultured Cytophagaceae bacterium | reverse complement strand
TGTCATTCTGGATAGGGAAAACTTCATTGCCCTCCGCATCCTTCGTAGAACGGTTCGCATAGTGTTTTACTTGTGCATTTAAGACTTCTAAGGTAGCAAGCACATCAGCTTCGGCGCCGTGAGCTCCTATTAATTCCTTGCCACAATAAAACTGGTAAGCTGCGGTTAAATTCCGCGGCTCCATCAGGTGGAAAATGCGTTGAGCATCCACTAAATTTCTGTTTTTCATGTCAAAATCCACTTCAGCACGCAACATCTCCTCCACTAATAGGGGCACATCGAATCGATTAGAATTAAATCCAGCTAAATCACAGCCGTCTAAAAAAGTGGCCAATGATCTGGCAACCATGCGAAATGAGGGCTCATCTTTCACATCTTCATCGTAAATCCCATGCACTAATGACGCTTCTATTGGAATCGGGATACCCGGATTCACGCGACGCGTTTTAACCTCCACACTTCCATCTGGATTGGCTTTAGCAATCGAAATTTCTACGATGCGATCCCGGTTGATTTGTATGCCGGTTGTCTCTAAATCGAAAAATGCGAGGGGTTTCTTAAGTTGTAATTGATGTTCCATGGGATTTTTTAAAATGGGCCAAAGCAAAGGTAAGTTATTATTACCTTTGTTACATGAATTTTCAACCGAAAGCGCTTTTTTTTGACTGGGATCACACCCTCTGGGATCACGACCTAAATGCCCGCGAAGTATTGCTTGATTTAGCGCTTGAATTTAACTTTTCCTTCGACCCTGAAATCTACTGGAAAACCTTCGAAAAAATCAATAATTCGTTATGGGATCAGTATGCAGCAGGTGAAATTTCGCAGGCGGAATTAAGAGAAACACGTTTTGTGCGGTTTTTCCAGGAGCTTGGTGTTTCAGGGGCCTCAGATGAGTTTGGAGATAAATACCTCGAACGCACGCCGAGAAAGACGAATTTGATGCCGGGCGCATTTGAGCTCATTAAAGATTTAGCGGAGCATTTCCCCTTGTACATTTTAACGAATGGCTTCGACGACATTCAATATGTGAAAATTGATGGAGCCGGAATGCGCTCTTTTTTCAAAGAAATCATTACTTCTGAGCTGGTAGGTACGAAGAAACCGAGTCCTTTGTTTTTTCAATATGCCCTATCTCGTGCGGGAATTCAAGCGGAGGACGCCTTGATGATCGGTGATCACGTGGAGGCCGATGTACGTGGAGCTCTTCAGGCAGGAATTCCAGCCATACATTATAATCCTAATTCTGTAAAAACGGATTTACCTTACGACATTCAACATTTGGATGAATTAAGGGGATTACTCAAAAATAGATAATTGGTTGTCGCTGGATTTTCTGTCAAAAATCTTCTTATCCCGAATGAATTTCTTGTTCTCCTCTAGGAATAAAATGAACTTTTCGATTTGCTCGTATTGAGCGCTGAAATCGATATTATTCACGTCATAGGATTCAACATAAACCTGCTTAAAATCCGTAATGACATAGTCTAAGCGTTGTATACCGTATTTTTGAAGACCTAACAGGTAGAGATTTTGGTGATTAGTTAAGAAGCGATTTGGCTCATAATAGGCCGTGCTCTTCAGATCAAAAGCCACCGTATCACCCACACCATCCACATATCCGTAAATCATCGCATTTTTATAGCGGGATTCCACGTAAAACTGTGTCTTGTATTTAACCGGTAATAAACCCCGTGCTTGATCGATGATTCCCTCCGCAAAAGCCTCTTCATTTTCCCCTAGGGTTACCGCTCGCTCAAAATCAATCCCCTTTTGTTGTGCATTCGTCGTGGGCTTTCGGACTCTGTTGATTCGATCAATTAGCTCGATTTCATCCACGATGATTTTGCCATTCGAATCACGGGATTGATTCGCGTAGAGATTAAAGGAATTTAACAGCGTGGGATATAAGCGGTAAATCATGCTGCAATTTATTGAATTTGAAGGCGAGTCACAATTTCATCTTCGATTAAATGCGATTTTGTGATCTCTGCCACATCTGCTACTTGTACGTTACCATAGAAAACGCCTTCAGGATAAACGACCATCGTGGGACCTTTTCCACAGAAATCAAGGCATCCAGATTTTTGCACACGGATTTTAGCTGTTCCACCTTGCGCTGCATAACTCGCTCTAAAGGCATCTACTAATTCCATTCCGTGACCAGAGCCACAACATTTTTTAGGGGCGTCTTTATCATTAGCGCAGATAAATACGTGTTTTTCAAAGTGCATAATTTAGCTATTTAAGAGTAGTACGATAGGACAATGGTCCGAATGTTTAACATCAGGAAGGATAGAGGCATGTTGGATTTTTTCTGCCAAAGCCTCTGATACCATCTGGTAATCAATGCGCCAGCCCAAATTTTTGTCCCGAGCTCCCGCGCGGTAAGACCACCAGCTGTAGTGGTGCGGATCGGTGTTAATGGCTCTGAAGGAATCTACAAAACCCCGGTTCACAAATCCTTCCATCCATTCGCGTTCTTCGGGTAAGAAACCAGAACTGTTCGCGTTTCCTTTCGGGTTATGAATATCGATGGCCTTGTGGCAAATATTGTAATCGCCGGCAATGACTAAATTCGGGAATTCAATCTTGAGGGCGTTAATGTAGTTTTGAAAATCGGCTAACCAGTCCATTTTGAAGGCTTGTCTTTCATCCCCGCTGGAACCCGATGGCATGTAGACGCTCATCACGGAGAATCCGTCATAATCGGCGCGCAGCACGCGACCTTCAGCATCGTATTTGTCTATTCCGCAACCTACAGACACGTTATTTGGCCTAACCTTACTAAATATAGCCACTCCGGAATAGCCTTTTTTCTGGGCAGAATGCCAAAAAACTTCATAGCCTAAAGCGAAAATTTCTTTCAAATCAACTTGCTCAATCTCTGCTTTCAACTCTTGAATGCAAACGATATCGGGATTTTCTTCCTGAAGCCAAGTAACG
>CAIVPV010000110.1 GCA_903907915.1 uncultured Cytophagaceae bacterium | reverse complement strand
AGACCTTGTTGAATCTAAAATGCGCTCGCAAATTAATAACTCTCGGTATCCATCCGCAAAAGTAGGGTACATTGGATTCTCTGGTTGCTTACCAGCTTCTACAGCTGCATACACTTCTTTGAATAATTGCTTCGAAGTATCAGAGAAGCCTTCGTTATGTCCTCCAGGGAAGGTCATCAAGGCAGTTGCCTCGGGATAAGCTAAAGATGGATCACGCATCAATACTTGGTTTGCTTGATCACGGTTACCGATCCACATTTCGTTCGGGGACTCCGAATTAAATGCAAATGTCTTTTTGGATCCTGAAATTTCTAATTTCAATTGGTTCTTACGACCTGCTGAAACTTGTGATACTGTTACAGAACCCCGGTTACCATTGTCAAAACGTAATAAAACGTTCGCGTGGTCTTCCGTGTTAATTAGCACATCTGCGTAATCTTCGGGTTGCAACATTTTGCCTGAATAAGTCTCTACGGGCTTCAAAGGCTTCTTACGCACTTTGTGAACCGTATTAAAATCAGCCATTACTTCCACCGTTTTCAAACCAGTGATGTATTCAATAATATCTAATAGGTGAGATCCGATATCTGCGATGGCACGTGAATCCCCCGATTTGTCCGGCTCTAAACGCCAGTTATAATCCGTATTGTAGAATAACCAGTCTTGTAAATAACTACCGATGATCGAATAAATTTCGCCTAAATCACCTTTCTCGCGCATCGTCTTCATTTGACGTACAAGAGGATAGTAGCGCAGATTAAAGTGAACCGCATTCACTAAGCCAGTTTTAGCTGCTAATGCGACTAATTCCTCCGCTTCGTGTAGGTCTTTTGCTAAAGGTTTCTCGCACACTACGTGTTTCCCGGCTAATAAAGCCGCTTTCGACTGTGAATAGTGTAAGAAGTTAGGGGTACAAATGTGTACACATTGTATATCCTCTTGTTTTAATAGGTCTTCGAAGGTATACCAACGGCCGATGCCTAATTGCTTCGCTTTCGCCTCAGCTAGTTCGATAGTCACCTCGCAAAGTGCAGCGACATCAATATTAGGTAAACGGCGTAAAGCCTCGATATGAGCGGGTCCGATAAATCCGGTTCCTACGATTCCAACTTTGATTTTAGTCATGGTTATATTATAGTTCAAATTTTGTCCACTTGTTTGTATTGTCTTGGGCTGATCTCACCACATTTTCGATGAAGGCCATTCCCATAATTCCTTCGTCGATTCCAGGGAAATCGTACAAAGGATCTTGCGCTTTTCCTTCCCATCTCGCTCTTAAAGCAAAGGCAAAATTACGGTAAATGTTCGCGAAAGTCTCTACGTAGCCTTCTGGGTGTCCAGCAGGCTGACGCGTATGCGCATTAGCGGCAGGAGATAGCTGGCCTACGGCCGTACGAATAATCCGCGCTCCGTCGTCGCGCGTCCTAAACACCATGGTATTCGGCTCCATTTGGTGCCAGGTAATTCCCGCCTTACTTCCATAAATGCGAAAGTTGAAGTCATTTTCTTCTCCATTACAGATCTGAGAGCAATGCAAAATACCTTTAGCTCCATTATCATAATGGATTAAAATATTGCCATCATCATCTAATAAGCGTCCCTCTACGAAGATGGTTAGATCTGCGCAAAGTTCTTTAATATGCAATCCCGTGATATATTCGATCAAATTCTCACAGTGCGTACCGATGTCGCCGATGGCACCAGCAGCTCCACAACGAGCTGGATCTGTTCTCCAAGCGGCTTGTTTTTGGCCAGTTGCTTCCACTAAGTCGATTAGCCATCCTTGTGGATATTCTACGATGATCTTACGAATCTCACCCAGTTGACCTGAGTCTACTAAATGCTTCGCCTCTTTGACCATCGGATAGGCCGTATAGTTATGGGTCAAAGCAAAAATCAACCCCGATTTATCGATGATTTGCTTCAATTCTTTTGCCTCAGCTAAATTCAACGTAGCCGGTTTATCGCAAACCACGTGGAATCCATTTTCTAAGGCCATTTTAGCCGCCGGAAAATGCACGTGGTTAGGGGTAACGATGGAAACGAAATCCATTCTTTCGCCTTCAGGCAATTCTTTTTCTTTCAGAATCATCTCCTCATAAGATCCATAAACACGGTTTTCTGGAAGATATAAAGCGTTTCCTGTGGCTTTAGATTTCTCCGCGCTGGAACTAAAAGCGCCGCAAACTAATTCGATTTCTCCGTCTAGTTGGGAACCGCGACGGTGAACTGCCCCGATGAAAGCCTCTTGACTTCCTCCGATCATTCCCATTCTGATTTTCCTGCTTTGGCGTGATTTTGCCTGTGTAGCAGAACCTCCTTGAATCATAAGTATTATAGATTTAGATATCTTACAAAAATAGAGCAAAATTTGGTTTTATAGCCTCTAAATAGCTCTTTTTTTAAAATATTATCAAAAATAATTGCCTCTGCGTGCCATTATCCCAAAAACTTTTTGTTTTTTTGTTACGATTTTTCTAATGAAGAATTTAATTTTTTAAAGATTAACCAAATCTAAATCTATTATCTAAACCCCAAACAATTATGAATCAAACTGTTAATGCCAATCGATTATTTTTGGCGTCCTGTTTTGCCCTCATTACGACTGCCTTCTCTTTTAGTATCCGTGCAGGTATTTTACCGCAATTAGGACTAGAATTAAATTTGTCGAATGAACAATTAGGTCATATCAATCAAATGTGGTTTCTAGGCTTTCCTATTTCCATGATCTTGGGGGGTGTTTTTTACACGTCCATCGGGCCAAAGTTGATTATGCAAATTGCTTTAGTTGCCCATGCTGCTGGTATTTTATTGACCATTTATGCAGTTGATTACAATACCCTATTAATTTCTACTCTTTTAATTGGATTAGGAAATGGTTGCACAGAAGCAGCTTGTAATCCTATGATTGCTGATGCCTACACGGGTAACGAGATGAGCAGTAAGCTGAATCGTTTTCACATGTGGTTCCCAGGTGGAATTGTGGTAGGTTCTTTAATCTCCAAGTTCATGACGGATGCAGGAATGGCTTGGCAAACACAAGTTTGGGTAATTATTATCCCAACTGTCATTTATGCTGTCTTGTTCTCTGGTCAAGCTTTCCCTAAGCCAAAGGCTGATGCTAGT
>CAIVPV010000109.1 GCA_903907915.1 uncultured Cytophagaceae bacterium | reverse complement strand
TGAAAGCAAGATTTGATGAGGAGAATAATATCAAGGAGGCGACTAGATTGCAGAAAGCAGGTTGCTTTGTGATTTATGGTATTCCTGGATTAAAAACGCACACGAAATTATTGCAAGTCATTCGAAATGAAGGCAGCCATGTGGTTAGTTATGCCCATCTTTCGTCAGGAAATTACAACGAGGATACGGCTAAATTATACACAGATATTGGCCTTCTAACGACGGATACAAGGATTACACAGGATATATCTGAGTTCTTTAATGTAATTACAGGGCACTCGATGCCTACACATTACGAGCATTTGATTACGGCGCCACGGGATATGCGCAATCGTTTGATCGAGATGATTGATAATGAGGTAAAGAATCATAAGGAAGGTAAGCCTGCGGGTATTTGCTGGAAGATTAATTCATTGCAGGATTTGAAGACGATGGAAGCACTTTATAAAGCTTCGCAAGCAGGATTACCGGTGCTTTTGATTGTTCGCGGTATCTGCTGTATTCGTCCACAACGCAAAGGTTTGTCTGAGAATATCTTTATTAAATCAATCGTAGGGGAATATTTAGAGCATACGCGTTTGTATTATTTCCATAATGCCGGCGATCCTAAAATCTATGGGGGAAGCGCGGATGTGATGGTACGCAGCTTTGACAGACGTATTGAATCCTTATTTGAATTAGTGAATACACGCGCGAGGAATCTGGCTATCACCATCTTAGATTGGAATCTTAGGGATACGAAGAATTCGTATGAGATGCAGGAGGATGGCACCTATTGGAAAATTGAGAGTGAGGAGCCATTTAATATTCACTCTAAATTTTACGAAATCAAAGACGAGGATTTGGTTGCCGAATTAGCATTTGATAAATTTACAGTTAGCCTAGAAATAAAACAAGATATGAAATAGGCGAATTACACCAATAAACAACACATGGAAAGATTTACTGGATTGCTAGGGATTGTATTGATTTTGGGCGTATCATTTTTGATGTCGAATAACCGAAAAGCAATCAATTACCGGACAGTTGGTGTAGGTCTATTAATGCAAGTGTTGTTAGCGGTGTTTATCTTAAAGACGGAGACAGGCCAAAACCTCTTCCAATGGTTAGGCGATTCCATCAATACCTTGTTAGGTCAAGCGGATAAAGGGGCACAATTTGTGTTCGGATCTCTCGTGAATCGCGATTTAATGATCAAGGCATTTGGTCCGGGAAACGATTATATTTTCTTCTTTAAAGTAGTTCCTACGATCATCTTTGTGTCTGTTTTAGTGAACATGTTCTACCATTTAGGCATTCTTCAGCGAGTGGTTTCCTTTATAGGAAAAGGCGTTCACTGGTTAATGGGCGTGAGTGGGGCAGAGGCACTTTCGAATGTGGCATCCACTTTCGTAGGCCAGGTAGAGGCTCAAATCATGATCAAGCCTTATTTGAAAAACATGACTAATTCGGAGCTGATGGCTTCGATGACCGGTTCATTTGCCTGCATCGCCGGTGGTGTTATGGCCGTTTATATCTCCCTAGGTGTTCCTGCAGCATATTTATTAGCCGCTAGTTTAATGGCTGCTCCGGGTGCATTAGTGATCTCAAAAATTATGTTCCCTGAAACGGAGAAGTCAGAGACAGAAGGTAAAGTGGAATTAGAATTATCAAAAACACATGCGAATTTGGTCGATGCAATTGCGGCAGGTGCGAGCGAGGGTTTGAAAGTGGGTTTGAATGTGATCGCGATGTTGATCGGTTTTATTGCATTGATCGCTTTAGTGGATGTAGGATTAGGACACATTGGTGTTTGGATTAACTATCCAGAATTATCGATGAACACGATTTTAGGAAAAGTATTCTCCGTGTTTGCTTTTGCGATGGGCGTTCCGTCACAGGACATCGAGGTGGCAGGAGCCTTGATGGGAAAGAAAATGGTGGTGAACGAATTCGTCGCTTATTTAGATATGGTGCATTTGAAGGCAACTTTGGATCCTAAGACGATCGCCATCACGAGTTTTGCCTTGTGTGGTTTTGCGAACTTTTCATCGGTAGCTATACAAATAGGGGGTATCGGAGAATTAGCTCCATCTCGTCGTTCCGATTTAGCAAAATTAGGCTTCAAAGCCTTGATTGCAGGTACTTTGGCCTCTTATTTATCAGCTACCTTAGCCGGCTTATTATTATAATATGCGCATTGATCCCGAAACCGTCGAGCGAATAAAGCAAACGGCTGCGGTCGCAGACGTGATAGGGGATTATGTGACGATTAAGAAGAAAGGCGCGAACTATTGGGCTTGCTGTCCTTTCCACGGAGAAAAGACGCCGTCTTTTTCTATTTCCCCAGCAAAGGGAATATACAAATGTTTTGGTTGTGGTAAGGCCGGCGATTCTGTGCGTTTCATTATGGATATGGAAGGCCTAGGTTACGGAGAGGCTCTACGTCATTTGGCCAAAAAATACGGCATCGACATCCAAGAAGAGGAAATGACCGACGACCAGCTGGTTCGTCAGAACGAGCGCGAAAGTTTGCTCATCATCCTCGAATACGCGAAAGAATACTTCAAGAAACAATTATACGATACAGACGAAGGGAAATCCATCGCCTTACCTTATTTCAAGGAACGCGGTTTCTCTGACGCCACGCTTCAATCATTCGATTTAGGTTACAGCCCAGAAGCCTGGGATGCTTTCTTAAAGGCTGCCCTCAAACAGGGTTTTTCTCAGGAAATTATTGAAAAAGCGGGTTTAGTTACCCAAAAGAATGACGACGGTAAGGTCTACGATCGCTTCCGTAACCGTGTTATTTTCCCGATTCACAATGTGTCGGGTAAAATCATCGCTTTTGGCGCTCGTATTCTGCGGAACGACGCAAAAAACCAGGCGAAATACCTGAACTCTCCAGAAACGGAAGTTTATCACAAGTCAGCCACTTTATACGGTATCTCACAAGCGAAAAATGAGATCCGGACAAAAGATGTTTGCTATTTAGTGGAAGGCTACACGGATGTCATTTCTTTGCACCAAGCGGGAATTAAAAACGTGGTAGCTTCTTCAGGTACGTCTTTGACTATCGAGCAGATCAAATTAATTGGTCGTTTCACGCAACATGTGACGGTGCTATATGATGGGGATTCAGCGGGTATTAAGGCCGCTTTACGTGGAATGGATTTAATCCTAGAAGAAGGGTTGCAAGTTAACTTAGTCGTTTTTCCGGAAGGAAATGATCCCGATTCATTCGTCAGAAAGATCGGTTCTGAGGCCTTCATTGAGTATATCAAAAAGGAAGCGAAGGATGTGATTTCTTTTCAAGCGAATCTCTTTAAAGAAGAAGCTGGGGACGATCCTTTCAAAAAAGCAGAAATGATAAAGGAAATGGTTCAATCCATTTCTAAAATTCCAGATGCCATTCAGCGTAGTCTTTTCATTCAAAAGACCGCGGCCATGATGCGGATGGATGAAGATGTCCTTTTAGCGGAATTGAATAAGATTCAGCTGAAGAAAATAAAAGGCGCAAGTTCTGATCCTCAACAAATCTCAGCGCAGCAATATGCGGAGGTACGGGATCTTATTGAACCGGTGGGAGTGGACCAGCCTTTAGAGGTTCAAAATTTAGCCTATTACCAGGAATTAGAATGCGTGCGTCTGATGATTAATTATGGTCATTTGGAGATTAATTCGGAGAAGGCACCCGGTTTAACAGTGGTACATTATTTAATTGATGAATTAGAAGGCACTGTTTTTCAAACGCCTTTATTTATTCGGATTTTGGACTTATGTAAAATGGAATTTGCTGCCAAAAGAGCTCCTCAAGCTGATTTCTTTCTGCATCACACCGACGAAGAAATTCAGTCTTTCTCCATCAATATCTCCTCTGATAAGCATTCTGTTTCATCAGAATGGAAGGACAAGCACGAGATTCGGGTGAATACGGATGAAGAAATGTTAGAGGATTTAGCCTACAAAAATGTCTTGCGTTTGAGAAAAGTGTACAATGATCAGCATTTACAAGAAACACTTTCGCATTTACAATCCTTGCAAGCAGATGCCCCAGAAATGGGGGAGGTCTTCAACGAATTCATCCGTTTGAAAGAAATTCAAAAAAATATTTCCCAGGAATTAGGCACAGTAATCGAAAAATAGCCTATTTTTGCCTTTGAATGAAAAAAATACTTGCCATAATGCTATTCGGAATTCTGCTTTACCAAGCAGGAGGATTTGCATTGCAGTATTTATCCGAAGGTAATACAGTGGCTATCGATCCAGAGACGGAAGAAACGGTTATTGTAAAAATCCCTATCAATTTACCTTACCAAACGGATTGGGTTTCTTCAGAAGAAGTAGAGGGTTCCGTTCGTCAGGGCGATGAATTCTACGAAATGAAAGAGCGCAAGGTGGAAAATGACACCTTAGTAACGGTCATGGTGAAAGACCGAAATGCCCGCGAAAATTTCTTCGATTTAGCACAGCAAGTGAATGAGCATTTAACGGATGAGCCGGGTTCGACCCCAGCTAAATCGAAATTAATCAATACCCTAATAAAAGAATATTGTGCTCAGTCGTCTGGCTGGGTATTTTATATTATTGAATGGCCAGCCTCGATTGTGGCTCCCACTCACCCTATTTTACCTACCCAAGACATCTCGTCTACTCTTTTCTCGCCGCCACGGCAAGCTTAATTTTTCTTTGATTCCCTTTTTAGCCTAGGACAGATATGTCCTGGGAGATTGTGTATTATTTTAAAAATTAAGCAAATGAAAAATTTAGTATTATCACTCTTATTTTTAGTATTATTTACGTCTATTTCTTTAGGACAAGGTTGCGTAGCGGTTCGACACATGAGCTGCTCAGTAGGAACTGGTGCAAACTCGAATTCGATGATGCATCCTGGGCAATGGCAAGTTTCTTTAGGTTTCAGAAACCTCCATTCATATAAGCATTACGTAGGCGCAGACTATCAGCCAGCTCGCGAAGCAGCAGGTACGAATGTAATTAACGATCAGCAAGGATTTGATTTAGGGGTAACCTATTCAGTAACAGATCGTCTTTCTTTGGCGGTGAACCTTCCTTTGAATTTTAATTACCGTACCTCACTTTATGAACATTATGGTAATGCGATTACCGGTAATCCAGCGCAAAAGCGATTCGGAACTATGGCAAACGGTATCGGCGATGCACGTTTAACAGCGTCTTATTGGATATTAGATCCTTTGAAACATATGAAAGGGAATTTATCCGTAGGCCTTGGATTGAAATTACCTACAGGAGATTGGAAAGCCATGGATAAATTTCACAGAAGAGCGAGTGATGGATCGGATTATACCATCGAAAAACCGGTAGATCAATCGATTCAATTAGGTGATGGTGGTGTAGGGATTAACTTAGAAATTCAAGGCTACCAGCAATTGTTTAGCCGTACGTCCTTGTATTATAACGGCTTCTACATGTCAAATCCGAAGAATGTGAATGATGCTGCTAACGTTGCGCCTGATAAAGTAGTGACGGATGAGATGGTACGTTATATGTCTGTGGCAGATCAATATGCAGGTCGTTTAGGATTGAATTATGCTTTGGCTCCCAAAGCAGGAATCGGTGCTACGCTAGGTGCTCGAATCGAAGGTGTTCCAGCCTATGATTTAATCGGAGATTCAGATGGTTTCCGTCGTCCTGGCTACATTTTTTCTATTGAACCAGGCGTTAGTTATTCAACAGCAAACAACACTTTTTTCGTTTCTGTACCAATAGCAACACAACGTAACCGAATAAAAAGCGCGAATGATTGGGTGGCAAATAAACATGGGGATGCGGCTTTTGCAGACTATTTTATTTCTGCAACAGTGACACATCGTTTCTGATAAATGTCATTTTTTGATTTCACGACTTTAAATACTTTTACACTATGGTAACTATTAGCAAAACACGCCTGCAAGCCTTAGTAACGGCTGCTTGGTTAAATCGTGCGATGATCGCGGTGGTGTATATTTGGTTTGGATTCTTGAAAGTGATAGGCACTTCACCGGCAGAAGGATTAGTAACGAAGCTTTTTAATCTGACGCTCGAACCCATCATGGGGATTCAGACCTTTTTGTTGATTTTAGGAATAGGGGAGTGTCTTATAGGATTTGTTTGGTTATCCCCTCGGTTAACTAAATTAGCTTTTGGGCTAATGATCGTTCACATGTTTACCACATTTATGCCTATCCTATTTTTGCCAAACGAAACCTGGCAATCCTTTTTCACCTTAACACTCACTGGACAATACATTATCAAGAATGTGGTCTTGTTATCTGCCGCCTGGTTTGTTTATATATTCTGGGAGAAAGAATAAAGAAAAAAAGCCCCCGACACGTCGGGGGCTTTTTACTTATAGACCTAAAATCTTCTTATTAAACTCTTCGTCAGCTCCGGTTCCAGCGAAATCATCGAAGACCTTTTCGGTTGCCTTGATGATGT